>DATIAI010000387.1:0-11469 GCA_035458065.1 Algoriphagus sp.
AATGTTTTTCGTTTTGGTGAAACATGAATTATGGAATGACCCCTGCCCTGTTCCGACCAAGGCCAAGAGGAAAAGGAATAAACCGGCGGAGGTTTGCGGGAGAGCTTTATGCCGGAAGCTCTTGGCCCCCCGGAGGGAACAGGGCTAACTTATTCCAAAACTCAGAAGGGAAAATATTCCCCCATATTCAAATCATGAAGAAAAATCTTAAAACAATAACAAAAGCTTGACTTAGAAATAAAAGTGAAAAGTCTTCAATTCACCATCTTTCCGGCTGATAAAATGAATCATGAAGCACTTTAAAATCCTTAGCCTTTCCGTTTGTTTTTTGGTCTGCACCATACCACTTTTTGGACAAAAAATAAATGAAACCCAAGTTATCGGAAGTCACAACAGCTACAAAAGTGCGATGCCTCCGCCGATATTGGAGTATCTGAATACGATCAATCCTGCATCTGCCAAAAGCTTGGAATACGATCACCTTCCACTCTCTGAACAATTGGATCTTGGACTCCGAAATCTTGAATTGGATGTCTTTCATGATCCAATTGGCGGAAGATATGCCAATCCAAAATCCTTAGCCATCCTTCCAAAAGGAACTGTATTTGATTCCAAAAAAGTACTTCAGGAACCCGGATTGAAACTTTTTCACGTGCAGGATTTGGATGTTCAATCCCATCACCTGCTCTTTAGAAATGCCCTATTGGAACTGAAAAATTGGAGCGATAATAATCCTGATCATCATCCGGTGTTTATCCTGATCAATGCAAAAGACGGACAGATCCCTAACACTGTCAGCCCTTTACCTTTCACGGCAACGGCACTAGACAGCATCGACTTGGAGGTCAGAACTCACTTGGGAATGGACAAACTCATCATTCCGGATCAAGTCCGAGGGGATTTTGAATCTCTCGAAAAGGCAGTTTTAGCTGGAAACTGGCCAGAATTGGATAAAGCAAGAGGTAAGTTTCTTTTTGTGCTGGATGAAAATGAAGAGAAAATCCGTCAATATCTTATCGAAAAACCAGAACTCAAAAATGCAGTACTTTTCGTCAATCTGAAAGAAGGAAATCCGGAGGCAGGATTTAGAATCATCAACGACCCAGTCTCCAATGAATCCTATATCCAAGATTTGGTGAAAAAGGGATACATCATTCGAACCCGAGCCGACTCCGATACCAAAGAAGCCCGATCTGAAGATTATACCAAATTCGAAAAAGCCAAAGCTTCTGGTGCCCAAGTGATTTCCACAGATTACTACGTTCCTTCCCGTCTTTTTCCTTCAGACTATTCCGTGAGTTTTGAAAACAAAACTTTTGAGCGACCCAACCCTGTTTTAATACCAGTTAAAAAATGAGTTTCCCAACTTTTCCAGTGATTGTATGAGCAGGGATCTTGTATTCCTGGCCTCAGGCATCTTTTAAATTCCATTACTTGCAGCATGTCCTCCTGTCCATAGAATCATGAAACTTGAAGCGCAAAAAAGAAACGAAGTAAAAACTCACCTTTTGAATAAAGTAGATCGATTTGATGAGTTTTTCGATCTCTATAAAATGGAATATCAATGGCATAGTCAGAGGACTGATGCTAAACTCCGGAATTTGGGAATCTTTTCTGTTGAGGACTTTGCCGATTTCACACAGATTCATCACTTGGCAAGACCATAATACCTCATTTCTGGCACCGTTCAGTCTCATCGAAAAGGTCTTGTCCGTTCCTGCTTCTGCTGAAACGGATCACGGATAGCGAATTTTCTTCGATACTTTTCTTCGCATTTTTTCCGGAAGATCGTTTTCTGGTAGCGTGCTATTCCCATTTTTTTGGTTTAGCTAAAAAAATACCCAGTACTGGGTATTGCATAAAACCCAAATGGAATTTAAATTTACGTTCTGTCAGCGAGCATTTTAGCTGAATTGTTTCAGTTTTCCGAGGGAGTTGTTTCAGGCACTCAATTTTAAATTGAGTTATAGTTCAGGGAAAGAAAACTTTTTTTCGAATTGCTCCCTGAAAAAGAAACCAGGTATTTTTCAGAAAGTAGTTTTTGAGCACATGTTTGAAAAACACCGGATTTCAAGACTTTAAAATCTAAATAAAACGATCCAGTTCCGTGAAATGGATCGGATGATTTTCGTGCAGTTCCATAACTGTCAAAGGCGGGAATTCAATTCTTTTTAGAAGTTCAGTATTTCTTGACAACAGGACATTTTAGACTTTTCCAACACTTTTAAACCATACTACTATGCCAGGTCCAGCTATGCATCATTTGATTGCCAATGCCTTGAAACAAAAAATAATGGCAGGCAATGGATTGGGTTCCAACGCCGATTATGCCAAACTTCAGGCCCTTCTCTCTGACAGCAAAAACTTCCCCTACCTCTTCTTGGGGTGCCAGGGTCCCGACTTCCTGTTTTTCAACACCAAAGACTGGAGTTCAGTCCCTATCGGCGATGCTGTGAAGGCATATTATGAGATTTACGATTTCCTTGACGATTTCAAAGAGCAGTTAAAGTCACTGGTTCCACAACCCGTAATTGACGCGATCGAGGCCCTGGGTGCCGCAGCTGATGCTGTAGTGGAAAACTCTTCCACACTCAGTGAATTGGAGCAGCTGTTTACCGATATGCAGGCTGTTGTGGATGCTTTGTTAGCCAACCTCATTGAGATGGTAAAAAAATTTATTACGGATTTCAATGTCTTTGATGTCTTGGGGCATCCCTACCGGGATGGCCAGCCCAAAGGTGAATGGTGGTGGTTTGATGCTATGCACTATCGCAAAACCGGCAGGTTTGCCAAGGCCCTGCTTGAAAAGACCAGCCCGGACTCGCCGCTGCATCTGTATGCTCTAGGATACCTCACCCACGTCAGCGGGGACACCGTCGGACATCCTTTTGTAAACATCAATGATGGCGGAGCTTACCGCACACAGTCCCAGAGACACAAAACCGGGGAAAATTTTCAGGATGTTTTCAATATGATGGAACATACCGGGACGGACTGGAACCGTTCCCAGTTGCATGCTTTTTACAATTTCAACTTTGACGGAACAATAGATCCCATTGGGTCAGAAGACCCGGTTCCCGACACCCACTCGGTTTTGCCCGGTGATTTGGCAAACCTGATCTCGAAGACTTTGAACGAGATATTTGAATCTGGCGCCACCAATGACAACGAGTACGGAAGAAAGATCTCTGCAGATGACGTTGATGCATCCTATCGACTATGGTACAGATGGTTAAGAAGTGCCACCGAAACCGGCACATTGCCTGAACCTGTTCCATATTCTTTGACAGCAGAACTGGAAGAGGTCTGGGAAACAGCAATGGATAACCTGGGTGATATCGGCGACTTTCTGGAAGATGCAGCGGATATTGCAGGCGGATTTAATATCCTGGCCATTTTTATAATCCTTGCCGCGCTAATCATCGCGGCAGTAGCAGCAGTGGCAGCACTGATTGATGCTGTACTTGGAGCGTTGACTACCCTCACTACTGCCGGCATCAGATATGCTGCAAGTCTTATTTATGAGCATCTGTACAATGCCTTCCAAAATTTCAGATTGGGGGTTTCTCTCAATGGATTGGCATTTCCGATGAAAGAACATCTGGACGAACCCAGGTTTACACAATTTAAAAACACGTCGTTCAACGACCCCTTTGGTTTTAACGCCAACGATTTGAAAAATTCCTTGCCGAAGCTCAAGGTGCTTTTGGATGGGGGAGGTTTTCTGGACCAGCTGTTCCACCGGGAAAAGCACCTTGCCTATCCGCCAATTGACCCATCTGCCTCTGAACCCAATGTTGCAATTGGGGCCCCTGACTCTTATTTCTCGGAGACACCGCTACATTACGCTTTCGGCAACATCCCTCTTGACGCGGAATTCATAGCGTTTCTGACCAGTCTGGATGGAGACGAAACCAAACTCACTGATTTTTTGATTGCGGCTATCCGCGACAAGAAGCGAATGCCCACCCTGGGCAACGGCCTTACCCTGGCAGAAGCTTTATACGAACTGGTTATAAACAAAAAAAACATCCCGGATTTCAATCTGGATGCAGACAGAGGATACGCTTATACTTGCTGGACACAAAAGGACGCCGGAGGACAAAATTCCCTTGAGGAGCCTAAGGAACTGATTCAGCATAACCAGCAAAAAACCGGATTACCGATTACCCCTGTACAATTGGATTTTATAGGGCATTGAGTCTATCCAACTGAAAAACTCCAAACATCAATTTTTAAACTTTACCGATATGTCCAAGACGATAGAGTCAGCCAGAGAACTTCTCAACGGCCTCATGAAAGAAAGAAAAGGATATCCTCAGGATATTGCCGGTCGTTTGACCAAAATATATTCCGGAAAAACTGAAAAAAGGCCCCGTCCGGATACGTTCAAAGAAAGTTCATTCTTATACATCCGTTCTTATAACGGAGATACCGGAGTCAGGCCGTTCTCAGGCATTACCTTTTGGAATTCACCGGATATCAATATCAGTCCGGTAAACAACATTGGAGCGTACACTACCTTATTGGAGGGCGGAAAGACATACAATATCCAGTGCCGCTTGAATAATCGGGGTGACCTTATGGTTCCCTATCCCAAAGTCGAATTCTTCCTGACCAACCCTACACTGGGCTTTAACACAACGGTAGCAAAGTACTTGGGAGTCACTCAATTGCAGGCCTTGTTATTACCGGCAAGCAATGGAGAAGCCAATTTATTGTACCATGTTCCTGCTTCTGAATCAGGACACAAATGTATGTTTGCCCGTACCTGGTCCTTCAGCCCTCTTGACAAACCTTTTGATCTCTTCACTCTGGATCCACGCATCGACAGGCATATTGCCCAGAAAAACCTGAATTTCGTACCACAGGCAACACCCTATATGTTCAATGTGGTACACCAGCCGAATGCTTTGGAAACCATCGAATTCAGGCCAATGAACGTTGAGCGTGTAATGGCACTACAGCATCCGGCTTTGCTTGACCTGAAAATTCTGGACTTCACCAAACCGGAACTTCTGGGCCGCCTGAAGCTGGAACCCGCCGAGAAGCCCCACGCAGAGGTAAGGATACAGAACACCAAAGGGCAGTTTCAATTCAGTTCAGCCGGAAAGGGATTAGACCTGGACCGACAGGCGGCAATTTTGAAGGAAACAGAAGCGATAATCCAAAGCGTCTACGCTGGCCGAAGCAGTTTTGCTGACCATAAAAAAGCACTGGAAAGTTTCAAAAACATGAACAAGTATGTGCTCCAAACTTCGTTTCAGGTAAGCCTGCCGGATTTTGGTCTGCAGAAAGGACAGGCTGTTGGGGTTGAAATTTTAAATACCAACCAACTAAACGGACAGATCAAAGGTGGAATCACACTGGTTGTAGTGGGTTAAAATACCAATTACACTGCCTCAAGCATGCAACGATCCAACTACCGACTATGGGTAGGAGTTTACAGAACCACCTCTTCCCTGAAAAAACTTGACCGGGTAATTCACCAAACTCTCCGTGTTTTTGGTTTGAGGCGGTAGAAGGGCGGTAGAAGGGAAACGGAATTTCTTGGGGATCTTCTTCAATACCAGAAGAGGCCATCATGTACCTGACCGTCTGAACCCGGTCAGGAGAAGTACGCGTCAAGCCCGGTTCCATTTCGCTTATTTCCTGTCTCCTAAAATCAGTTCCATTTGAATATTGGCCCGCTTGTAAGGGGCGGGTCTTCCTGTAATCTTTTGAAAGCCCATCTTGTAATACAGATTTATTGCAGGATTCAAAATGGTGTTGCTTTCCAGATAGATTTTCGAAACTCCTGATTCAATCAACTCATAGGTTTAAACTATCACTTGTCTCAGGAATAGTCAACATACAGATTAATAGGCCTATATTTTACGTAACTACCTGATTTTCTCTAATATTTGGCTGAATAGATTAGCAGTATCACTCCTGATTTTGACGTTCTGGTATCAACTAACTGAAGCCCGATTCTTTTTTCAATATCCTGAAAAAGCGGTATACCATTCCCCAAAATAACCGGATGAACAGCAAGTCTGAATTCATCAATCAAACCTAAATTAGCTATAGTGGTAATCAGATTCCCTCCCCCATACAACCAGATATCACCGGTAACTTTTTGTTTAATCTCCAATATTCTCTCTTTTAGGTCAGTATTAATGAAAATCACATTACTGTTTTCACTTTGCCTGGTTTTTGAGAAAACAAATTTCTTTTTGCTATGCAAAAGCCTAAATGAGGATTTGAGCTGGGGGCTGGATTTTTCATCAGGCTGATAATTACCCCACAAATCATAACTTACTCTTCCATAGAAAATTGCATCGATACCATCGAGAATTTCAAATAGAATAGTTCCAAAATCCCTTTCCTCATCTTTGATCAGCCAATCAATTTCTCCATTTGGTCCGGAAATAAAACCATCGAGCGTAACTGCTAAATCCAAAATAATTTTACCCATTCTCTGTTCTTTTTAAACTCCAGATGACTTTAATCCCGTTGATATTTTCATTTTTTAGCTGGGTATCGCGTCGTATTTCAAATCCATTTTTGCGGTAAAATTCTATGGGTGAAGTATAAAATTCACCATTCTTTATTAGTTCAGTATCATGATCAATGACCCAGCTATTCAATTCTGTAATTCGTTCTTTTGCCATTTTTAAAAATTCCGAACCCATTCCTTGACTCTGAACTCCAGAGTCCAAAAGCATTGCGAACCATTTTTCATTGTCCCTCAGGAAATAAACTAGCCAGCATTTTACGCTGTCATCTTCATCGCAAAGCAAAATATGATGTTTATCAAGGATACAGGGCTACCCTAGTCCGGAATTCAAGTCCACCATCTCTCCCATTTTCTATAAATCGAAAAGCCTTTGTCCAAAACCCCAAACAAAAAACTATATCATTCGGGTTTTGGGCAGTGGCTGAAAACTTCGACTTCCAAGCAATCCTCTTTTCCGAAGGAGGCACGGATGAGGCAAAGGGAATTGTGAAAAATTTCAAGAAAATAGGAGAAAAAAACCATAAAAATTGGAAATAAAGACACTGTCTTTTACTTTTAAAAAAGAGTTAGAAAACGTCTAATTTTAGATTGCGTAATTGTTGTCGTACCCAATAATTTGATTTGTAACCAATTGATTTTCAATATTTTGCAGATTAGGTTCGAATCCCCCACCCTCTGCTTATATTTTAGAAAGCCTCGAATTTTTGAAATCGAGGCTTTTTTTCTACCGGGAAATGCTCAGGATAGCATTGATCTTGAGGTCAAAACCCAATTGGAATTGGATAAATTGACCACCTAAGTTCAAATTCGTGGGGAATTGAAACTCTTGAAATTGATCCTGTATCCAAAAATACCTATATCCAAGATCTGACGTGAAAGGGATACCTCATTAGCACTCGAGCAGACTCCCACACCATAGAAGCTCAACCGGAGGACTAAACCCAATTCGAAAAACCTAAGTTTTTGTGGTGAGTTTTGAACACAAAACCCGGCCAAACCCGGTTTTATACCAGTTAATTAAAACAGAATCCCCAACTCCTCTAATGATTCTATAAGTAGAGACAGGAAAGCGAATACCCATATCAGGAAAAAAGCCGAACGGACTCCGCTCGGCTTTTAAAATTTTAACCACTTAAGAAATTCTAGTATCCAGGATTTTGTACCAAAAACCCTTCTATGTTTGAAGCTCCATCAATCGCTCGTTGAGGAATCGGGAATAGTCGTTTGTTGACATCGCTATCGGTCTTTTCGGTCCAAGAATCCTCATATTTTCCAAATCTGATTTGGTAATTTCTTCTTAGGCCTTCCCAATACAATTCGAAGCCAGACTCACGGAACAAAATATCCAAATCGATGGAATTCAATGGGGCTGGAGTCTGAGCCGGGCGGGCATTTCTTGAGGTTCTTAGTGTATTGATATCCGCAAGGGCTCCGGCAGTATCACCTTTTCTCAACTTAGCTTCAGCACGCATCAGATAAACTTCACCCAAACGAATCAGGACAATGTCCACACTACTTCTATTGCAGCAATCTGGTGCAGTACGGCTAAATTGATATTTGGAGAATCGGTTTCCAGTATTGTGGAGACTTCCTTCATTGGTGAAGTTTACCTCGAAAGTATGATCGACATAGCGGATGTTTGCACCACTACTTCTTCTGTTAATTACAGGATAGATTCTCACTTTGCCATCTGGGCATTTCAATATATTTCCACTGCCATCTTTTCTAGGTCCCCAGATGATATTCCGAATGATTCCCCGATCCATTTCAAAATCCTGAGCATCGATGCAATAGTAATGCTCTGCGTCATTGTTAGGGTTTAGGCCGGTTAGATCTCTGAGGTTTTCAGGAATGACTGTGTTTTCCTGGAAGAAGCGGGCATCCGCTACAGCCGGATCCACATCACCATAGGCATCGTACCAGGTCTGAACGAAATCAGGAGTAGCTGCCACTGCATCCGTTCCGCGGGTATTGGGAAATTCAGGTCTTGGAATTTGATCCCCTGAAATAGACCAATACTGCCATCTGCTGTGCTCAGTTTGCAGAACTCCTCGTTGATCTAGAGAAAAAATAATCTCAGGATTGGTATTGTTATCGTCATTGAACAAGTCAAAATATTCCGGAGACAAGGAATAACCTCCGCTGATGATATTGTTAGTGTATTGGATAACCTTGTCCATATCCTCTGCTTTAAAATCCGGGGTTCCATAAGGATCCCGATAAACAGCAGCGTTCAAATACAAACGGGCTAATAATGCTTCCACCGCATGCTTATTCATTCTGCCCGGGCCACCGGTATTGCTGATCAAATTGACAACGGACAATAGCTCAGACTCAAGAAAATCAACGGCTTCTTGTCCTCTGATAATTTCTGTTTGCTGGGAAGAACGGTCTTTTTTGAAAACCAATCCCCAGTTGTCAATCGCCAACATATTCAGGTAGGCCTTCATTGCCACCATTTCATAAAGCGGATTTTGAGCGGCTGAATTGCCATTTTCCACTTCCAATCCCAATTGTTCCTGAGCTGCTACTGCCCTGGACAAAGCTAGGGTGATAAAACTCCAGGAATCACCTACCAAGCTATTCGTGGGAGTCATCAGATGCTGGTGAACAGCTATAAATTTACCCCCATCAAACCAGTCTGTGCCACCTCGATAGGGAAGAATTCCTTCATCAGAGGCCACTTCCTGAAGTCCAAAATTCCCAGTGTGAAGCCACACTTGACGCAGCATTCCATACACCGGAGCGATGGACCCGCTTACAATTTCCGCTTGACCCGTTCCTGTCAGTGACTCATCGAGAACTTCTTCTTCTAATGTAGTGCAGCTCAAAAAAGCGAGCAGAAAAGCCGTCGTTGATAATATTTTGCTGAATCTTATAGTTTTCATGTGTTTATCATTTTTCTATATGGTCACATGGAATCTTGCATTACGGATAATTATTTCTCCTTGGGACCCCAGCAGGGCTATGCTCCATTTCATGTGTTTCTTAATTTTTTGTCAACCCGTTCTTAGAAAGTCAAATTCAGATTAATCATAAATGTCCTTGCTCTAGGGTAGGTAAATCGATCGATACCAAAGGTTTGGATTCCGCCGGAAGTTGATCCTGTATTGACTTCTGGGTCAAATCCTGAATAGTCTGTAATCACAAATAAGTTTTGGCCTGTGACCGAGAGTCGGATATTCTGAAAGGCATTGCTCATTCCGATCAAAGTTGGGCTCACATTGTATCCCAGCGTAGCATTGTTTAATCTAAAGAAAGAACCGCTCTCCAGGAATCGGGTAGAAACCGTATTTGAATTGTTGAAAGATTCTTCAGGGAATTGAACTGCAAAATCTGTTGTGTTATTAGATCTGGAAAGTTGAGCCTTGGTGAAAAGGGACATGGTCGTGTGATTGTAGATCTCATTTCCTGCTGCCCCATTGAAGTTTAATCCCAAGTCAAAATTCTTGTATCCAAAATTGGTGTTGATGCCGTAGATTATGTTTGGAATGGCACTTCCCACCACACTTCTGTCATTGTCCAAGATTTGGCCGTCACCGTTGATATCCACAAATCTGTTGAGCCCGTCTTCTCCGATTCCGTCAAATTGAAGCATGTAAAAAGCTCCGATAGGCTGATTGTTGATGTATCCATTGATGGTAGCCCCGGTTTGTCCTGCGCCTTGGGCTGCACCGGTAGTCAAAACAGAATATGGGGAATCCCTTACTTCATTTTGAATAAAAGTGATGTTACCACCAATTTCATAGGAAAATGATTTTTGTGGCTTGCTGCTGTAATTCAAGGCAAGCTCTACCCCACTGTTGTAGATTTTCATGTCCTTGATATTATCCCAGTAGGTCGAGGTCGGCTGAACCGGGTCAGCAGGAACGACTTCCAAAAGGATATTGGAGGATACTTTGTTGAAATAATCCACAGTACCAGTGAATCGATTGTCAAAAAAAGCAAAGTCAATTCCCACATCAAATTGGGTAGAAACCTCCCATTGCAAATCCGGGTTGGCCAGTCGGGTAAAAACAATCCCATAAGGATAGTCGTCCAGCGTTGTGCCATCGGTATCGATAGGATAAGTATTCAAACTTCCTGATCCGGTGGCCAATCGATCTTCTGAAAAACTTGCCTTTGTAATCTTGGAAGGAATCTCCTGGTTACCGGTTTGTCCCCAACTCGCACGAAGTTTCAAGTTGTTGAAACCCGAGTTAGCCATGAAGTCTTCTTTACTCAAATTCCAACCTGCGGCAAAGGAAGGAAAGTAGCCATACTTATTATTGTCACCGAACTTTGAGGAACCATCCGCACGGAAAGTGGCTGTAAACAAATACTTTTCCCCATACACGTAATTTAACCGGCCGAAGAAAGATTGTAATTCATTTCTGACGGCAGATGAGTTTACCGTAGTTGGGAATTCACTCGTGCTATTATGATCCTGATATCTAGGTTCGATATTGTTATCAGCAAATCCTCTGGAGGAAGTACCACGAAATTCATCCAAGAATGTCTGATAAGAATGACCCGCCAACACGGTAAAATTGTGCTCATAGTTGTTCCAGTTATAGGTGATCGTATTTTCCACCAAGCCGTTGGTATTGGCAGATATCAATTCATCCAAGGTACCATCCGACACATTGGACTCATTGATGACTTCTGTGTAGGGCTTATTTTGGACGTATCTGTTGGTATTTGAATAATCTACCCCAAGGTTTAGCTTATAAGTAAGTCCGTCAAAGATTTCGAAGGATGGCGAAATTGTACCCAAAATCCGGTTGTTTGCGGCATCATCGCTGTATAACTCATACCGCTTCAGTGGATTCAACGCATTGGTATTGAGCAATGTAGGCTCCCCGTTAGTATAGGCTGGAATCGTAGGATTCAAGTAAAGCATATCGCTGATCGTGGATCCAATGCTTGGACGCAAATTTTCGGTATAGGAAGCCGTCAAATTGTAATCTATGATCAGTCGACCTTCAAAG
>DATIAI010000388.1:0-3607 GCA_035458065.1 Algoriphagus sp.
GGCTTGTCAAAAACCGGCTCTTAAGCCCCGTTTTCCGTTTGTTTTCCTTCTGGGATTTCGCTGTTCCTTTCGAACAGGGTTGCAAAGGTAAGTGAAGTTTTTTTCTTTCCAACAAGAGAGTGAAAATTATTTTTTCAACTCCTTCCCTCCCCCCTGAAAATCCGAAACTTAATCTGCTCCGGTACTCCTTCACTTTCGCTCTTTCAACCTCTCCCCGACGCCGTTCGCGTCGATTGGGAGTGCAAATATCTCCCTTTTTTCCTCCACAACAATACCCCACCCAGAAAAAAATCATTCCAAACCCTAAGTTCCTGAAAATGATCAGGAAAAATTTAAACAAATAAAAAAGCCCTGAGAACTCAATTCTCAGGGCTTCCGATTCAGAATATTTTGATCCTTACAGTTCTTTCAATACAATATTTCGCCAGTAAACCTTTATCCCACCTCCATCATGGATCTGCAGCAAAACGCCACCTTTTCCTTCGCCGATTTTAGCATCGGAAAAGTTCACCATCTCTACTCCATTTACATAAGAAGTGACATTATCGCCTTTAACAACGATTTTCATTTTGTTCCATTCTCCGAATTTCAAGGCCTTGTCTTTTTCAGGATCAGGCTTAATCAACCAGCCTCTTCCATATGACTCATAAATTCCTCCGGTATCACTGCCTGGAGGTGCAACTTCCACTTGCCAGCCAGAAACTTTGGTTCCATCAACTGTGGATCGGATGAAAACTCCACTGTTACCATTGGCTTCCTGTTTGAATTCAAGGTTGATTTCGAAGTCATCAAAGCTCTCTTCGGTACCTAAATAGCCATAACCTTTGTCGGGACCGCTTTCAGAAATCAATAGCCCGTCTTCCACGTACCATTTCTCAGTACCATAAACGACCCAGCCAGTGAGGTCTTTGCCGTTAAAAAGTTTTTTCTTCTTTTGAGCGAAGGTTACCTGAGCTACTAAAAGCAAAAGTCCAACAATTACTAACTTTTTCATATTTGATTATTTAAAGGGGTCTTATTTTAATGTTTTTAAACCAAACAGGGTCACCATGATCCTGCAATGCTATCAATCCTTTTTTGGCAATCTTGTAATCAGGGAAATCATTCCACTTACCTGAATTTCTTCTGGTAGTCCAGTCTTCAGAGTATGGAATGAATTCCACCGTCTTTTTACCGTTAAGCCAATAGCTTGCTCCGGCTTCCGAGAAAATGATTTTCGAAGTATTCCACTCTCCGGCAGGTTTTACCACGCCTTCGTAGTCGGGCACATACATCGCGTAGTCTGCTCCTATTGACTGCCAATCTTCCAAGGGCTGTGCAAAACCCAACTGGTCGATCACCTGATATTCGGGGCCGGTATAATAAGGAGCCTTATAATTTGGGCCTTCCACCACATGATAGAATACTCCGCTGTTACCTCCCGGAGAAATCTTCCAGGTGAATTCCATCTCAAACTCCTCAAATTCCATTGGTCCAAACACCACATCTCCTCCTATATCTGCTCCACCTGTCGCGCCAAGTCCTTTCATTGCACCATCCTCTATGATCCAGTTTGAAGGAGTGGAGTCTCCATTGAAAGCTCTCCAACCATCCATTGAAGTTCCGTCAAATAATAGCATCCAACCGGCAGATTTCTCTTCCTCTGTCAAAGAATTGTCTGCTACCACCACTTCTTCAACAATTTCGTTGGTTTCTTCTGTTGTTTTAGGGCTACAGGCCCAAGCCATAGCCAGCATTGCTGCTAGGGCAATTGAGTTTTTCTTCATAGTGTTATTTGTGTTTTCATATTTAATGGGTTCTGATTTGTCCATCCTTCCGAAAAGCGGCTTGTCATTGCAACTATCTATCTACTCAAACGGGATTTCTGAAAGACTCTTTGATTTCCTTCATTCTAAAAACTGATCCATAAAATGGAGGTCAAAAGTTAATTGAATTTTTTAAAAAAGTGCCTCCCGGAAAGTTTAATTTTTACAAGTGGAAAAGGGATGGATTTAGTGGCTTTGGCTATAATCTTTTGAAATAGTCGGCGGAATGAAGCAATCTGCTTCCATACCAGGAGAAAAGCTCTCCATCAACTAACAGAATTTTAGATTTAGGCAATAACTTCTGATATGCTTGGAGGTGTTTTTCTTTGAAAGGAAATGGTTCTGAGCTTAAGAGCAAATAATCCGGGGAAAGTTTGATCAGTCTCTCCTCAGACAGTTCAGGATAGCGTTCGGATTGAATTAAATTTTCAAACCCCGCAAGATTTAACATGGAGTCGATAAATGTCTGCTTACCTGCAGCCATTTTTGGATTTTCCCAAATCAGGTAAATACAAGTCCCTTTAAATTGAATTGCTTGGAAAAAGGAAGATTCAATATTTGAAATGATTTCTGAGGCTTTCGTTTCTGTCCCTGTGATTTTCCCCAAATTAGAAATCATTCGAAGGGAATCTTGGAGGTCAAAAATATCACTCATCCAAACCGGATGGGTTAAAGCTAATTTTTCAATTCCCGCCTTGTCATTTTCTTCTTTGTTTCCAATAATCAGGTCGGGCATTAAGGAATCAATCACATCGAATAGGTAATTTTTTGTTCCTCCCACAACAGTTTTGCTTTTTCTCAAGTGATCAGGATGGACACAAAACTTGGTGACACCGACAATCTTTTCCTCCAAACCCAAATCCACCAACAATTCAGTCTGAGATGGAACCAAAGAGATAATTCGCTCAGGAGGATGTGGAAGAAATATGGTGCGGGAAAGATGGTCGGTGAAAGGCATGGAGGAAAAGTTATTGGTTATTAGTTATAGGGGGTCTGGCGTCTGCTTTCTATCAAATAACTAATAACCAATCATGCCTTATTTTAAATACCTAAAGTCAAAACTTGGATCAAACTCCACCAAAAATTCATACATCAGATTGATGACCTGCTCTATATCTTCCTTACTGGCTGTCTCAACTGTGGTATGCATGTATTTCAAAGGAAGTGAAATCAACGCGGATGGTACACCGTCATTGGAATAGGCAAAGGCGTCTGTATCAGTTCCGGTTACCCTGGATGCAGCTGCCCGCTGAAAAGGAATCGATTTTTTCTTCGCAGTATCAATAATCAAGTCCAAAAGTTTCTTGTGAACTGAAGCTCCGTAAGTCAGGACTGGCCCTTTGCCGGCTGTCTGGTCGCCACTAGTCACCTTATTATATAGAGGTGCTGTGGTATCATGACAGACATCGGTAATGATGGCAACATTAGGTTTGATCCGGTTGGCGATCATTTCAGCGCCACGAAGACCAATTTCCTCCTGAACTGCGTTAACTATATAGAGTCCAAAGGGCAATTTAGCTCCAGACTCCTTGATCATTCTGGCAACCTGGGCAATCATATAACCTCCGATTCGATTATCCAATGCCCGCCCCGACCAGAATTTTCCGTTGAGTTCGATCAATTCATCCTTAAAGGTGATGACACAACCGACATGGATTCCCATTTCCTCTACTTCTGCTTTAGAACGCGCACCCACATCGATGAATATATTGTCCATGGTCGGCGCATCTTCTTTCCCTTCTTTTCTCACATGAATCGCAGGCCAACCGAAAACACCAGGAATGATTCCTTTGTCTGTATGA
>DATIAI010000389.1:0-2597 GCA_035458065.1 Algoriphagus sp.
GGTAAATAACCGTGAGAGTCCCATTACGATCACTCCGCCCAGGGCCAAAAGGGAAAGTTCTTTTTGAGGATCAATCCCCCATGCTAAAGCAAATCCTGCATAGAGTCCCA
Organism: Algoriphagus sp.; assembly: GCA_035458065.1. Classification (GTDB taxonomy): domain Bacteria; phylum Bacteroidota; class Bacteroidia; order Cytophagales; family Cyclobacteriaceae; genus Algoriphagus. Next base: position 111 of record DATIAI010000389.1, read on the forward strand.
GTGCCAGGAGAATACCAAGCATTATTCTGAAAGGACTACCGATTCGGGTTGATGAAGTAACCTTGGTAGCTCTGATCACCTCAATCACACTCCCTGAGGAAAGGAAGGCATGTGCCTTATAAAATGAGTGAGCAACTATGTGGAGCATAGCGGCAGGATATAATCCAAGACCACAGGTCAATAAACTGAATCCCATATGAGCAACACTTGAGTACCCCAAGGCCGTTTTGACCGATGTTTGAGTGAGGAAAACCACCGAGGCGAATAGGGCGGTGAATCCTCCGATGGTAATAAGGATCAATTGAGCATAGGTACTAGCTTCCATCACGAAAGCCATTCTTACGATTAAGAAGGGGCCGGCATTCAGCAAACCTGCATGAAGAAGAGCTGAAACAGGAGTGGGAGTTTCCATCACTTCTATCAACCAGCCATGTGTGGGGAACTGAGCAGATTTCAAAAGAGCTGCTAACACCAGAAGAACAGCTACTGCTTCTATACCCATCATAGTGCTACCAGAGGCCAAATTTGTTTGGATCTCCTGAAAGATCAATTCTAAGTTCCCCGTGCCAAACTGAGAATACAGAAGTAAAAAGGCTGCCAATAAGCAAGCGTCCCCTATTCTGGCTACGATGTATTTTTTTCGTGCAGCTATGATTGCTCCTGGTCTTTCTTTGTAGAAAATCAGTAAGCGATGAAGTGACATGCTCGTAAGCACCCAGGAGACAAATAATAAAGCAAGGTTCCCTGACAGTACTAGAAGCTGGACTGAAGCGATTGTCGCGCCGAGTCTTCCGATAAATGCTCCATGATGCGTGTCTCCATCCAGGTAATTGAGACTGAATCGGACTACAATAAATCCAATGAGTGCTATCATCATCAGCATCAAAATACTCAGCGCATCCAATCTTATACTTAGACCAAGTTGATCAAAACCAATCAGAGGGGATTCTAAAGAGCCATAATTTGACACAAAAAAACCGCTGATCGCGGCAATTAGTATACTTAGTACTGTTGAGGCTGTCGCCACTTTTTTTACCAGTTTCGGATGAATACCAGGTTGAAACCAGGATATTATTGCCGTTAGGACGAAAACCAGAGGTGATAATAAAACCAGAAAAGCGAGGAAATTTTGATTCATAGGTAAATGAGATTTATATAATTTCGATAGAAACAGTTGATTCGATTTTCAAGGTTTTGCCCTGCTCCTTTGCAGATTTTATCATCTCATTTAAAGCATCTTTACTTTGCTTCAACTCTATAATACGCCTCTCTGAATTGTGATCAACCTCACCAAATCTTATTTTATTACTGAAGCTTTTTACTCCATGGAAGTTGATTTTTTCGGAGAACAAATGATTGATGATTTCCTTTGCATCTTCAGGAGAAAAATCACCCCTTATCAGATCCTGCTGATTGGAATCAGTCATTACAGTTTGATTTAATTGAGCTGTTTTCATTTTCATCTTATTTGGTTTGTGAAGCAAAGTTTGAAAATGTTGTTTATAATTTTTTATTTATATTTATTATGTAATGCATAAAAATAATTTATGAACTATACCATCCATCAGCTCCAGATATTCCTTAAAGTGGTCCAGACAAAAAGTATCACCAGGGCTTCAGAGGAGCTTTTCATGACTCAACCGGCTGTTTCTATCCAGTTAAAAAACTTACAGGATCAGTTTGATATACCACTTACTGAGGTAGTGAGTCGGCAGTTATATGTCACGGATTTTGGTAAAGAAATAGCCATAATAGCAGAGCGGGTAATCCAGGAACTGGAAAACATCAACTATAAAACCCAGGCGTATCAGGGCATTTTGACCGGTAAGCTCCAGATTTCTGCAGCCTCCACTGGGAAATATGTGATCCCTTATTTTTTGTCTGGATTTTTGGAAAAAAATACCGGAATTGACTTGGTGCTTGACGTCACCAATAAAAGCCGGGTAGTTGAGAGTCTTAAAAATAATGAGATTGATTTCGCCCTAGTTTCTGTCCTTCCGGAAAAGCTAAGTATAGAGGAAGAATTATTGATTGAAAACAAACTATACCTGGTGGGCAATAGAGCCTTGAGAGATGAAAACAAACCACTTATTTATAGAGAAGAAGGGTCTGCAACGCGTCTGGCCATGGAAAAGTATTTTGAATCCCATCAGGGAAATCAGAGAAAACGAATGGAACTCACTTCAAATGAAGCCGTCAAGCAGGCTGTGATAGCAGGACTTGGATACTCTATTATGCCACTGATAGGAATTCAAAATGAACTTCTCAATAAACAATTATTTATTCTCGAAAAAGAAGATTTACCCATAAAAACAAAATGGCGGTTGATTTGGCTAAAAGGGAAAAAAATGTCCCCAGTAAGCCTTGCTTTCTTAGAGTTTATACGATCACAAAAGCAAGAAATCCTTAATCATAAATTTAATTGGTATTTGAAATATTGATTAAGAGTTCATTTTCCAACGTTGGTAAATTACTTAAAGTCCAATG
>DATIAI010000390.1:0-4281 GCA_035458065.1 Algoriphagus sp.
CTTAGTTCCTCCACCAGGCATGATTATTATACGGTTTGAAGCTTTTTGGAGCAAATCCTGAATCACCGGCAATCCTTCGGTCAGTGAGTTTTTTCCTCCTGAAGTCAAAATCCGCTGAAATCCCAAATGAATGATTTTCTCCAAGGAATCGTCCAGATCCGAAGATGCATCAAATGCGCGATGAAATGTGCAGGGTTTATTACCCACGGCCCTGAGCAACATTTGGCAGGCTGCCTCATTTACTTTTCCCATTTCATCCAAAATACCAAAAACAAACCCGTCCGCACCAAGCTCACCCAAAAGCTGAATGTCCTGCTTCATCACGATCAGCTCTTTTTGGGAATAAACAAAATCTCCTCCACGTGGCCGAATCATGACAAACACAGGAATATCCACCTCACTTTTCAAAAAGCGAAGCATTCCCGCACTCGGGGTTTCTCCTCCTTCTGGGAAATTTGCGCACAACTCCAGACGGTCAACACCAAATTGAGCGGCTTCGAGTGCTCCCTGCAAATTGAAAACAGGAGCCTCCAATAGAATTTTACTCATGGCTTAAAATGACTGTTGGAGTCGATCAGGACATTGCCAGATTCGGTGGCTTTCGCAAAGTTGAATCCCGGGTGAACGGCAAAAGCACCGGTTTCTCCATATTTGTTTATAGCCAAAAATCCGGCCTGGATATCTTTGATGTTTTGGGTTTTGGAAACCAGCCTTCTTACCGCTTCCTCACAGGCTTCTTGGGGAGTTCTTCCCTGACGCATCAATTCCACAATCAAAAAACTTCCACAAATCCGGATGATGGTTTCTCCAAGTCCAGTGGCTGTGGCGGCTCCTACTTCATCATCCACATATAGCCCCGCTCCGATTATCGGACTATCCCCAACCCGACCGTGCATTTTATATGCAAGGCCGCTGGTGGTGCAGCTTCCTGCCAGTTTTCCATTTGCATCAATTCCGATCATCCCGATGGTGTCATGGTTTTCGATGTTGATGATTGGCTTGTATTCACTGGTCACTTTCCATTTATCATATTCAATCTGAGCCTTTGGACTCAGCTTTTCCTCCTCCATTGGAAAACCCTGAGCTATGGCAAACTGCCTCGCTCCCTCCCCTGCCAACATTACATGGGGAGTTTTTTCCATCACGGCTCTTGCCAAGGAGATCGGATGCTTCACCTGACGTACGAAAGCTACCGAACCACAAGCCCCATCGCCGGTCATGATTGATGCATCCAAAGTCGTTATTCCTTCCCTGTCCGGTAATCCCTGCAAGCCTACGGAAAGATTATCCAGATCCAGTTCGGTATCTCTCACGCCGGCTTCCACCGCATCTAGGATGCTACCTGATTCCTTTAGTTTAGTCCAAGCTGCTGCATTTGCAGGGACTCCGTGATTCCATGTAGATAAAATGAGGGGTTTTTCTCCGTTGGGAGCAGTTTTTTCATTGGTTTGGGCACATGCTGCTGAAATACCGGGTAAAAATAAAGCCGAACCCAAGAGGGATTGCTTGATAAACTTTCTTCTTTGAGACATTGGGACTATTTTAGAATCAGGGTTTCAAATTATCAAATTTGACTCAAATCACCCTGCCACCGATCCAATTCCTGAAAAACAATTCACATGATATCGAGCATGACTCAAGCGTCACTCACCGGGCTAATCATAAAAATGCGAAGATTCCTCCCCATAGCTATCGGGATGACCTTTAAAAGACAAATTATAATCATATGAGACCTTATATCCTGAAAGAAGCCAACTGGAAAGACCTGAAAACTTTTCGTTTTGAATTGGCAGTTTTGCCTTGGGGAGCTACAGAAGCTCACAATTACCACATGCCTTATGGCACTGATGTCTTTGAGGCGGATGCCATCGGAGCCGAAGGGGCAAGAAAAGCTTGGGAAAACGGCTCAAAAGTGGTTGTTCTTCCGACCATTCCTTTTGGGGTAAACACCGGACAGAGCGACATCTACTTGGATATCAACATTTATCCAAGCACGCAATTGATCATTTTAACCGATATCATCGAGGTGCTCAACAGACAGGGAATCAAAAAGCTGTTGATTTTAAATAGCCATGGAGGAAATAATTTTCAACCCCTGCTTCGGGAGCTTGGGTTGAAATTTCCGGAAATGATGCTTTTGACATGCAATTGGTATCAGGCTCTGGACAAATCGAAGTATTTTGAGGAAGCTGGAGATCATGCCGATGAAATGGAAACTGCACTGATTCAGTATTTGCATCCGGAATTGGTCCTGCCACTTGAGGAAGCAGGAGATGGAGCAGAAAAGAAATCCGTAATTCCGGGAATCCGTGAAAAATGGGCCTGGATGGAGCGGAAATGGTCTCAAGTCACTGAGGACACCGGAATCGGGAATCCAAAAAAAGCCTCCCCAGAAAAAGGGAGGCGATATTTTGAGGATGTGACCGACAAAGTGGCGGAGTTAATTACGGATATCTGTAAAGCAAAAACGGATAAACTATATCAATAATCAATTCCTGGTAAATATTCCGACAGGAGTCATTTGTCCTTTGTAATCGATCATCACCGCAGATTTTGTACCCCTGGGCAGTGTGACCTCCCTTGAAGATTGCGATCCAAAGCCAGAACCAAGACCGAGATCATAGCGCTGCCTTTTACCGTTTTCCAATTCCAAAATCAAAGCCATCGCTTCCTGGCCGAATGAAAGGGTTTTTCCTTCCAGACTTACCGTCTTGTAAGCCAGAAGTTTTCCACGGTTTTGGGAGGCAAAATAGATCGGTGATCCTTGGGCAGAACTTAGTTTTACCAGTGCTTTTGCATCGCCGGGAACCACAAATCCACTTTCACTTGGATTAGCAGCTTTAAAATTCCCCTTTCCATCTCCCAACAAAAGGAGGCCAACTGAAGCATCCAGCCTTCCTATGAAGATCTCATTGCCATAATCGTTTCCTACCAAAAGAATATCAAAGAAGCCATCGGCATTCACATCATCAGTCACTATTCCGTTTGTGGGAGCGATCTGGGCCATTATTGGCAATTCATTCACCTTGAATTTCCCGTTTCCAAGATTTTCCACCCAGACAGTCCGGTCATAATTTCCGGTCAGGATCAGCACATCTTTCTTTTCTTCCTCTGTGAAAAATGACTGCTCAGTGCTCAGTGCAAAATATTTGTAGCGATCAAACTTCCTTCTGAACATCGGACTTTGTCCGTTGAGATCATCCCAAAAATGACTTGGAAATGAATTATAAACTCCTCCCTGCTTGTCTTTGTAAAATGCAAAAGTTACGGGATCAACACTTCCGTTGTTGTCAAAGTCCTTGGCGTAGATTTTCACCGGTCTTTCAAAAGTGGGATGGTGAGAATTGTTAGCCCCTAAATTTCCTACCACAAAATCTGAATCCCCGTCCTGATCAAAATCGGCAGAAGAAATTGAATTCCACCAACCCAGGTAGTTTTCCAGTCCGGTATCGGCCAGTTTTTCAAATTTATCTCCCCGATTTACAAAAATCGTTATTGGCATAAGCTCACCTACGACAATCAAATCGACTTTTCCGTCCCCGTTGATATCAGACCAAATCGCATCCGTCACCATGCCAACTTCACGAAGTCCAGGTGCAAGCTGATCTGTCACATCTGTCATCTGACCGTTTTGATTTCTCAGCAGGAAACTTTTCTCAGGAAGAGGAAATTTACCGATTGGTGCACGGCCCCCGACAAAAAGATCCATAAAACCATCTCCATCGAAGTCCGCACCACGAACTGTACTTCCGTTGGCTTTTATTCCAGAGAAATTCAGATCCAGGGTGAAATTCCCCTTGCCGTCATTGAGATAGATGCGATCCTGATATTCTGCAGCATCGGGTAAAAACTCTGAACTGCCACTAACCAAGTACAAGTCAAGATCCATATCATTGTCCAAATCAAACAACAGAATTCCAGTCTCCTCGAAAATCGGATTTTCACCGGGGAGAAGTTCTTTTTGAATAAATCCTCCATTTTCCTGCTGTGCATACCAAACGGGAGAAAATCCGGAAGAAGATCCGATTACCAAATCCTCTTTCCCATTGCCGTCCAAATCTCCGACTGCCAATGCAGGCCCAAATTGAGTCAGTTTATGCGGAAGCGTTCGTTGGATGTTAAAATCAATTTTGTCCTCCTCCTGATGGATGAAGGAAATCCCCAACTCTTCAGAAACTTCGGAAAGGAGCTTTGGATTTTCTCCTGAATTTAAAATCGCAACAGAATCCTCTCCAGCTTTGGCTGAAGAATAATCTATCTGTATTACTTGATTTGAGGAAA
>DATIAI010000391.1:0-6165 GCA_035458065.1 Algoriphagus sp.
TCAGTTGATTTGTGAAGAAACTGAGAAGCGTAATACACGGTGTTAGCATCGTGAGGATCTTGGGCAATCGCCGCATTCCAGTTGAATCTCAAGAATACGTCTTTGTCAGGATGTGTTGGACGTACGGTTCTGTTGTGACCAGTCAGCTTGTCAAAACGGGAAACATTTCCTCCCTGAGACATGGTGTATCCGTAGCGGGAATTTGCGGGATGAGATACCACGTCGAATCCATCACCAAAGGAGACCTCTTGCCAATATGTATTCCTAATGCCGTCATTTCTCCATATGTAGGCCGGACCTGTCCAGCTTCCGTTGTCCTGCATACCCCCATAGACATTGTACGGGATTTCATTGTCGACATTGATGTGATAAAATTGACCTACAGTTAAGCCTTCGGCGAAATACCAGGTTTTTCCCATGTCACGCGAAATATTCAACCCACCGTCATTACCATCAATCAATAAACTGGGGTCATTTGGATTGATGTACCAGGCATGGTGATCTGGGTGAACGCCTTCATATTCCAATAATTGCCTGAAGGTCTTGCCTCCATCTTCGCTGATTCCTACCCTGGAATAGAGGGTATAAATGCGGTTTTCGTTTTTCGGATCGGCATAAATTTCGAAATAATAGAATGGCCGATCCCCGATCTCTGCATTTGTATTTAGGAGGTTGAATTTCTCTCCTCCATCTTCTGAAACGTAAAGCGCGTTTTTCGAGGATTCAATCAAGGCATAAATTTTACTGCTGTTTGCTTTGGAAATTGCCAAGCCCATACGTCCAAGATTTCCTTTTGGAAGCCCATTGTCTTCAGCATTGAGTTTTTTCCAGTTTTCCCCACCATCATGAGTTACATATAGCCCGGAAGATTCTCCCCCTGATTCAAAAAACCAAGGGTAACGTCTGTGTTGCCACATATTGACGAAGATCTTGTTTGGATTATTTGGATCCATGATCATTTCACCGACACCAGTTTTAGTGTCCACATACAGGATCTTATTCCAAGTTTTCCCGCCGTCGGTAGTTTTGTAGACTCCACGGTCTTCCTGCTCACCCCAAGGTGAACCGATTGCACCAACGAAGACGGTGTTGGGATCGTCCGGGTGGACGATAATGCGGTGGATGGCGCGGGTCTTTTCCAATCCCATCAATTGCCAGGTTTTACCTGCATCAAGAGATCGATAGACACCATAACCCATGTTCAGGGAGTTTCTAGGATTTCCTTCACCGGTCCCAACCCAAATAATATTCGGATTTTTCTGATAAATGGAGATTGCTCCAATGGAGTGTACACGCTCTTTGTCAAAAATCGGCTCCCAAGTGATACCCCCTGAGGTAGATTTCCAAAGTCCTCCGGATGCAGATCCGGCGTAAATAATATTTGGGTTTTCATGGATGGCATCGATGGCAGTGATTCTTCCGCTCATCGCTCCGGGTCCAATGCTTCTGGCTTTCATGGATTTAAATTGGTCCATGTTGACTTGCTGAGCCTGGATTCCCAAGCTAAACAGAGCCGCCACAATCAAAATGTAAATTTTTCTCATTTGACTAAGGTGGTTTTTAAATTCTCTATTAAATAAGTCAAAAGGATTTGAAACAGAAGAATATTTTACGCGAAAGGAACTGACGGTCTGGAATTGGTCAAGATTGGTTTTTATATAGTTGGTTTGGGCATGGTTGATGTATTCATTTTCTTTGGAAAAAATTAAAATCACTATGCTTAACAGTCCGATGAAGCCTTTTTTGGGGCTTCTTCTTTTTGTAACAGCGCTTGCGTCGAATGCTCAAAATGGTCGTTTTCAGCAAGCTGTGCAATACAAAATGGATGTTCAAATGGACGTCCAAACCAATCAATACACTGGATTTCAGGAACTCAAGTACACAAATAATTCTCCTGACACCCTGAATCGTGTGTTTTATCACCTGTATTACAATGCATTCCAACCCGGAAGCATGATGGATGTGAGATCAAGAACTATCTCTGATCCTGACAGGAGAGTGGGAGACAGGATACTCAAACTGAAACCGGAGGAAATAGGCTTTATCCATGCAAAAAGCCTTAAGATGAACGGCAAAGCTGTCCAGTTTAAGGAAGTTGAAACTATCCTTGAAGTAACTCTACCGGAACCTATTTTACCCAATTCAACAGTAACTTTTGAAATGGAATTTGAAGGACAAGTTCCCATTCAAATTCGAAGATCAGGAAGAGACAATTCGGAAGGTGTTCGTTATTCAATGTCACAGTGGTATCCTAAAATGGCCAATTACGATGAGCAGGGTTGGCATGCCAATCCTTACATTGGACGCGAATTTTATGGGATTTTTGGTGATTTTGATGTGAAAATCACGATTGACAAAACCTACGTCTTGGGTGGAACAGGATATCTTAAAAACCCCAATGAGATTGGTCATGGATATGAAGAGGAAGGGGATAAAGTTGCTCCTCCAAAGGGAAATACGCTGACTTGGCATTTTGTCGCTCCAAAAGTCCACGATTTTATGTGGGCTGCAGACCCAAAGTATAAGCACGACAAAGTTCAAATGTCAAACGGTATCACGGTTCACCATTTTTATATTCCCGGTCCCAAAACATCTGAAAACTGGGAAAAGCTGAAAGAATACACCCCAAAAGCCATAGAATTTTTGTCCAAAAACTTTGGCCAATATCCATACAAGCAATTCACTGTGATTCAGGGCGGTGATGGAGGTATGGAGTATGCCATGTCAACTTTGATCACAGGAGAGCGACCCTTAAACAGTCTAGTCGGGGTAATGGTCCATGAATTGGCGCATAGCTGGTTTCACGGAGTATTGGCAACCAATGAAGCTCTTTATCCTTGGATGGACGAAGGATTTACGAGTTATGCCAGCAGTCTGGCAATGGCTGCAATTTTTCAGCCCAACCCCAATCCATTGAGAGCATCTTATGCCGGCTACTTTAGACTTGCCAAATCTGGTGAAGAGGAACCCTTGTCAACACACGCAGATCATTACCAACTCAATTCGGCTTACAGTTCAGCAGCCTATTCTAAGGGTGCTGTATTCCTGGCACAGCTGGGGTATGTGATAGGGAATGAAGTCAGGGATAGAGCTATGTTGCGCTATTTTGAAACCTGGAAATTCCGTCACCCAAACGTGAATGATCTAATTCGGATTATGGAAAAAGAAAGTGGCTTGGAGTTGGATTGGTACAAAGAGTACTTTGTTAATACCACCAAAACAATCAATTATGGTATTAAAGAAGTGAAACCAAATGGCGATCACACAGAAATCACGTTGGAAAGAATTGGCTTGATGCCAATGCCGATAGACTTGGTGATAACCTACAAGGACGGGACCTCGGAGTTGATTTATCTGCCTTTGGTAATGATGAGAGGGGAAAAGCCCGCGGAACAGGGAATGCCGGAAAGAATTCATACCGAAGCTTGGCCTTGGACCAATGTGACCAAAACATTGGTATTAACCCGGGAATTTGAAAAAATCAAAGCTGTGGAAATAGATCCGAGCAGAAGAATGGCGGATCTCCAGCAGGAAAATAATAAAGTGGAGTTTTAGGCTCCACTTTATTATTCATCCAACAAAAAAGGTGGCTTTTGGCCACCTTTCTATTTGTTAAGATCAACCGGCGTTTTTCTTGTCCTGCACTTCAGTACGAATATCTTGCGCGAGGTTTTTCAACTCCTGCATACCCTTACGAACTCGGGTACCAGCTGCCTGATTTCCCTTGTCATAGAACTTTTCGAAATCACCTTCAAGGCTCATTACAAGATTTTTTACTTCACTAAATCTGCTCATAGTAAAAGTTTATTTTATAGGTTGATGATAAGTTTATTTTGATCCAATATAGCCCAAATACTTACTAATTCAACCCAGAGGCCTTTTTTTTTACTTTTTTTTTTATTCTCCAAAAGAAAGAGCGAGTTCGGAATTCTTATATATCCCGGAATCTAATTTGTCTTTTACCGCTGCGAAAGCTTTGACAGTTTCTTCGACATCTTCTAAAGTATGTACAGCTGTAGGGATTAATCGCAAGATAATCATTCCTTTAGGTACAACTGGGTAAATTACTACTGAACAAAAGATGCCGTAATTTTCACGCAAATCCATGGAAAGTGCCGCTGCTTCACCTACTGTTCCATTCAAGACCACCGGTGTGACAGGAGAGTTTGATTTTCCGGTGCTGAAGCCATTATCATGAAGTCCTTTTCGAAGGGCCTGAACAATTTTCCAAAGGCGATCCTTCAGTTCAGGCTGAGTTCGGAGCAATTCCAATCTCTTTAATGCCCCTTCAACAAGCAACATGGGCAGTGATTTTGCAAAAATCTGGGATCTCATATTGTATCTCAGGTAATGGATCACACTTGCATCTCCGGCTATAAATGCACCGATAGAAGCCATGGATTTTGCAAAAGTAGAGAAGTAAAGATCGACCTCATTCTGGACTCCCTGCTCTTCGGCAGTTCCTGCGCCGGTTTCTCCCATGGTACCAAAACCGTGAGCATCGTCCACCAGGATTCTGAAATCAAATTTCTTTTTCAGCTCGACAATTTCTTTCAATTTACCCTGGTCTCCAGTCATGCCGAAAACTCCTTCAGTTATAAGGAGAATTCCACCCCCGGTCTCAGCAGCTAATTTGGTGGCTCTTTCAAGTTGTTTTTCGCAGTTTTCGATATCGTTGTGCGGGAATACATAGCGCTTGCCAAGGTGCATTCTCAAAGCATCGATGATACAGGCGTGGCATTCAGAATCATAGACTACCACATCCTTGCGGTCAAGGATCGCATCGATCACCGACATGATACCCTGGTAACCATAGTTCAAAAGGTAGGATTTTTCTTTGCCAACGAATTCCGCCAATTCATCTTCAAGTTGCTCATGAAGTGTGGTCTGGCCGGACATCATTCGGGCACCCATTGGATAGGCAGCTCCCCACGTTGCAGCGGCATCAGCATCAGCCTTTCTCACTTCCGGATGATTCGCCAGTCCAAGGTAATTGTTCAAGCTCCAGGTTAGAACTTCCTTTCCTTTGAATTTCATCCTTGGAGCAATCTCTCCTTCGAGTTTTGGAAATGACCAATAGCCGTCAGCAAACTCAGAGTGTTTGCCCAAAGGGCCCATATTCGTTTTTAATTTTGCAAATAGATCCAAAGCAGTTTGAATTTAGTGTTTATGCGAAAGTCGATTTTTCATTAAAATCCGCCAAAAATAAGACTATTATGCCTTTGAAGCAAAAAACAGTTTTTATCAAAAATCCTAGCCCTAAAAGCTCGGAATAATTTCCTTATTTCGCTTTAGGTCTTTCGGACTACCCAAGATACTTTGGAGATTTATGGCAAAAATTAAGAAACTTTTGGTCGCCAATCGCGGTGAGATTGCACTGAGAATCATGCGAACAGCACGTGAAATGGGCATTGCAACTGTAGCAGTTTATTCTGAGGCAGATCGGCTATCACCTCACGTTAAATTTGCGGACGAGGCAGTATGTTTAGGACCTCCGCCTTCCAATCAATCGTATTTGTTGGGAGACAAAATTGTTAAGGTTTGCAAAGAACTCGGTGTAGATGCAATTCATCCCGGTTACGGCTTTCTTTCCGAGAATGCGGAATTTGCCAGAATAGTGGGTGAGGCAGAACTGATTTTCGTAGGTCCATCACCCGAATCCATTGAAGTCATGGGCTCCAAACTTGCGGCAAAGCAAGCAGCTGCTAAATATAAAATCCCCTTAGTTCCCGGTACCGAAGAAGCCATATCGGATATCTCCGTTGCCAAATTAAGAGCTAATGAAATCGGCTATCCAATTTTGATCAAAGCCTCTGCTGGTGGTGGTGGGAAAGGGATGCGAATCGTGGATTCTGAATCTGAATTTGAAGAACAGATGCAGCGGGCAGTCTCCGAAGCCCTATCGGCTTTCGGTGACGGATCGGTGTTTATTGAAAAATACATTACATCGCCACGACATATTGAGATTCAGGTTTTAGGTGACCAGCATGGCAATATCGTCTATCTTTTCGAGCGGGAATGCTCTATTCAGCGCCGTCACCAAAAAGTAATTGAAGAAGCACCATCGGCTGTTGTTTCCCCTGAAATGAGGAAGGCAATGGGAGAAGCCGCGGTGGGAGTTGCCAAAGCATGTAATTATTATGGTGCGGGTACAGTAGAATTCAT
>DATIAI010000392.1:0-7702 GCA_035458065.1 Algoriphagus sp.
AAAAACTGAAATTCACCATCAAGATGAAGTGAGCAAGTTCTTCTGGCGACACGTCCATGGGGATACCCAAAAGGCCTATACATCTACTTTAGCTCCAAGCACTCCCATCTCAGATCCGAATGAAGCATTTGAATGGCTGAAAAGTTGCGATGAAAGATTTTTTGCAATTTTGAAATTCATCCCAGAAACAGTAGAAGTTTTACAGCTAAATGGATTAAGACATTTGCGGATTATGTTTTCCGAAAAGGAAAATTGGAACGGTCAATGGCTGGTGCCTTAAACATTCCACCAATAAGTGAACTTCAGCACTATGGATCGGTTTTTCACATTAAATGGATCAGGAAGGTAGTTGTCGGTATAGACGATAAACAAATCTGAGGCAGGCTTGAATCTCCACTGAAAGCGGGTATTCAGGTTGATGTTGTCAATCTGCTCATTATACTGAACAAAGGCCGTGAAGAACAGCGTGTTAGTCATCGTGACATCTATCCTCGGTCCGACGAGCAGATAGTCAGTGGTGCCCCAGGGTTCTGAAAGGACGATTTTATTGTAGGTGGTGCTTAAGGCCAAACTTACATAAGGCTGAAACCTGTATCCCAAGTCGGTCGTGATGGTGTACAATTCACCATCTGCATAATACCCACCCAGCCTAGTTGAAAATCCGTATGTGAAGAGACTTTGGGGTTTTGAAACGTACTCAGTTCTCCAGCTGTAGGCATAGTGATTAGAGCCGACCGGCAATTTTTCATTTCCCGAATTAGTCGGATCAAATGGGGCTTGAAGCTTCACAAAGTCATATATCAGATAAGTAGTCAGGTTGCTTTGGCTTCTGAATTTCACATTGTATGACAAAAAAGAATTGTTGTCTGTGTGGATTCCCTCAGTGTTATAGAAAAGCGTAGAACTGGCATCCGGTCCATGGCTTAGAATTTTCTCACTTTTTGGAAACCATCGGTAACCCACAAATGGATTTACTTTGTAATAGCCTCTTCGAGGAACATAGCCAACTTCAGCAGTGTAGTTTTCAGATACATATTCGTGCTGCCAATTCCAGGTGAGGTTTCCGCTTGCATACCTGAGGTTTGCGGCATGGACAAAACCGTTGACCACATTATCGGGGCCGAAACTTTGGAGCACCATAGCTTTACCGGTCCAAATATTATTGGCGGAAGCCAAATTATACTCCAAACCTAAATTTCTGTTGAATTGGGAATAAACCTGGTCCTCAGAGTTAAGATCGGGATTGTAATTTAGGCTTTGCTTGTTGACGAAAATCGCCCCGATATTAGACCTTGCTCCAACTTGTCGCTGGAGCGCCATCACGGTAAAATTTTGTGAAGGCAAAGCTGTTTCCTCCACATCTCCGGTCTGCATATTCATTGCTCCGATTCGCCAGTCCTTATTGATTTTCCCACTGAGCCTTGCCCCAAATTGAATGGGAGCATTGAGCCCTATTCTTCTGGAGAAAAACGGACGAAGAGTAGTGTATCCAAAACCTGCAAAGAGATCTCCATTTTCCAGAAAAAATTGCCTTCTCTCCGGGAAAAAAAGCTCAAACCGATCCAAGTTGGTCACCTGCCGATCCACTTCTACCTGAGAAAAATCCGGGTTTACAGTCAAATCCAAGTTCAGTGACGAAGTCAACGAAATCTTGGCATCAACCCCGACTTCTCTTCTATATTCATTGGAGCCTTCATTTTGAAAATCTTTGCTTACTCCGCCAAGTACATAAGGAATGACAGAAATATTTGCTCCGGCATCCGGTGGAGGATTGTCCCAAACAAGGGTGCCAGTGTATGCCAATGAAGCTGAAGGAAACTGTCGAGGAACCGGAGCCCATCCGGACTTTTCAGTGGTTTTTAGATCCAATCGACTGAAGTTGATCCCCCATTCGGTAATTCCTTTTTTGTAGCGTATCGATTTGAAAGGAATCGCTGCCTCAAAAATCCATTTGTCTTCGTAGTTTTTGACTTTGGAGACCCACTTGTTGTCCCAACTGAGATCAACATTTCCACCATTGTACATCTGACCGTCCCACTGTGCGCCCGCGGCGTTAGCTCCGAAAGAAAATCCGTTGGTCAGATCTTCAAAAGGATCCATGAATAGCAGGAAGTTGTCGTTTTTCCCAAAATTGAAATCTCTCCGCAGCGACTCCACCATATAGGGGCCTTCCACAGCATGGTGATTGATTACAATGAGATAGAGGTTTTCGGCATCATAACTCATTCTGACATCAGTCTTCACTTGCGCGAAGCTGGTGTCCATAGGTGTGATCATGAAAAAGTCCGTGGCCACTTCAGCATCTAGCCAGGCTTTTTCGTCCAAGACTCCGTCAATGAGAATCGGCGAACTTGCTTTTTGGATAGCAAGCCGATAATCCGCATTGATTTTTTGGGCAGAGAGGGTTGAAGCCAAACCAAGGTTTAGCAGGAAAAGAAAGATTAAATGACGCATGGTGGGGAAAATGCTTTCAAAGCTATAGATGCCAGCTGAATCCCTGGAGACTATGTTTTTGGGGTTGCCTATTGCTTGATTCGATATGCGAAAGTCAGGTTAGTTTGTCTTCGCAGCATCTGGGATTCCCCTTCTGTATAAAAGTTGAATCCTTCTGAAATATAGCGGTTAATCCTAGTGTTGAATACGTCTGTCACATTCAAAACCAGGGTTCCGCGATCTTCCAAAATTCGCTTGCTTGCTGATAGGTCCATAAAGAAAATGCCTTTTCTGACACCTTGAGCAGTTTTTTGGCGCGCTTCATAATTCGCCCTCACTTGGATATCCCAGCCTTCGCCAAAGGTAAACCTGGAAGTCTGTCTGAACAGCCAAGAATAAGTCTTTCTCAATTCCGTCTGTCCGATGTTGCTGGCATCAATCCTGGCGTGAAAGAAGTTGGCGTTGAAATCCAGCTTCCACCATTCTTTTACACGATAATCCCCGCTGAATTCTACTCCGTAGGATTTTTCCCCAGTCAGATTGTATGGCGCAGTCACCGAAAATCCATCGTCATTGACTTGTCTGATCCGCTCGATTTTGTCAGTGGTGTTTCGGAAATAAACCGTGGAAAAAAGAGTCGCTTTTTCAAAGTATTTGATGTGTCCCAATTCAAACGCGTCGGTAAACTCCGGATCTAAATCAGGATTCCCGCTGAAGAAGTTTCGTTGGTCGGAGAAGGTGACATACGGACTCAGGTCGTTGTAAACCGGTCTTCGTACCCTTCTACTATAGCTCAATTGAAAGGCATTTTCTTCCGAAATGTTATATGTCAAATGTGCCGAAGGAAAGAAATTTGTGTAGGTTCTTGGATTACTTTCATTGGTTTCTACCAGAATTGTTTCCACGTCTGTATGTTCGGCACGAAGTCCGCCCTGATAGCTCCACTTTCCGGTTTCGTTACCGATGATTCCATAGGCTGCCAGGATATTTTCATTGTAAAGGAAGATGTTGTCTAATCCAGGTAGTGTCACATAATCTCCGGATTCATTTTGCTCCTGCACCAAGTAATCATTTTCCATTTCCCGAAAGCTGGTTCGGATTCCTGATTCAATTTTCCCTTTGGTGGCAAATGGCTTTACATAATCCATCTGAAGCAAATACTGGTTTTCGTATTCGTCGTTGAGGGAGGTTTGAACCAGATCTTCTGCAGGTATCGGAGTGTCGTTAGGCGTAAAAGAATACTGGGTAAACAGCTGATCCGATCTTTCCCAATAGTTCAGGTAGGTGAACGAAGCGGTGAATTCGTGTCCCTTTTGGGCAAAAGTCCGCTTGTAATTGATAATCGCTTCTTTGTTTGGTTCATCCTCGGTTTCGTCCTGCCGGCGGAGTGAATAGCCCAAATAGTCATCAAAACTGTTGAGATAATCTTCGTAGCGGATGTCGGTAATACGGTGTGCATCACTTCTTCTCCAGAGATAGGAGAGGGTCAGAATGCTGTTTTCATTGAAATAATAGTCCAATCCACCCCGCAGGTTATTGTTCAATCCGGTGACAGTGGACGAGTTATTTTGGCTCAAAATCGAAGTCGTCCCATCTTCATTGTACACTTCCTGATAGAGTTCACTGATGCCGGGCTGCTTCCGATAGGCCAAGCCATAGTTGATAAACCAGTTGATTCGGTTGTGCCGGTAATTGAGGTTGGAAGTAAAACCAAGGTTTACCGGATATCCGGTGATTACCTCAAAGGAACCGTTGAAGCCCTGTTTGCTGTCTTTTTTCAGAATGATATTGATGACACCTGCCATGCCTTCTGCTTCATATCGGGCAGATGGATTGGTAATGACCTCCACCCGCTCGACCATGTTGGCGGGAAGTTGGCGCAGTCCGCTGCTGCCTTTGAAGCTGACCAAACCTGATGGTTTCCCATCGATCAGAATCCGCACATTGGCCGATCCCCGAAGCCTGACATTTCCATCCGGATCTACAGCCACTGAGGGTAAATTCATCAATATGTCGGAGGCATTTCCACCTGCGTTTGCCAGGTCTTTTCCCACATTAAAAATCCTTTTGTCGAGGGAAAGCTCCATGGTTGTTTTTTCACCCTGAACAACAACTTCATTTAGGTCCGAGGCTGTAGTTGACAATCCGATTTCGCCCAAATCATGGTTTTGATTTTCTCGGGATAAAGTAAATACAGTCGTTTTATTGGCCTCAAAGCCCATAAACTCAATCAATGCATAGAATTTTCCGAAAGGAAGATCTACGGTATATTTCCCGTTTTCATCAGAAATGCCACCTCCCACGAGGCTGTCTTTTTCCGTGTAAACACCGATTGTCGAAAAGGGAAGCGGTTCGGAATTTGATTTGTCAAGGATGGTTCCACGGATTTTTCCACGGTTTTGCTGAGCATGGGTATTTGTAATGAATACCAGGAAAAGAAGGATCGAAAGAATAAATAAGTTTTTTGGGAAAACAGGCTTCATAGGTTTGGTTATCAGGGTTGATTTAAAAATTAATTCAAATTAACCGGCTGAAATTTAGAATGAAACAGGGTTTGGTGCACTCTAATTTTTACAAATGGCAAAAAAAAAGGTTTCCGGAAAGGAAACCTTGAGAATAGACTTTGAGAAAATTGTCAAAGCTCCATACCGACTAGATAACCGGTATAAAGTAAATATACTGAAAGGAGTAAAGTGGCTTCCCAACGATCAAGTCGATGTTTTTTGCCAGTGAACATGGCAAAAAAGAGAAAAATCGTCCCTCCCACTAAAAGGTAAACATCCGTATTGAAGGAGTCATTGTAATCCAATGGTCGGATCATTACACTGACTCCCATAATCAGGAAAATATTGAAAATATTGGAACCGACGATGTTGCCTATTGCGATGTCTGCATTTTTTTTCATAGCTGCGACTACAGAAGTTGCCAACTCCGGAAGTGAGGTTCCTGCTGCAACGATGGTCAAGCCAATGATTTTTTCACTTACTCCAAGAGATTGTGCCATAGCGACTGCATTGTCAACCACCAATTTGCCACCACCGACCAGTCCCGCTAAACCACCGAGAATCAATAACCATATTTTTAAGTTTGAATAGTTTTTGTTGGTAACCACTTCTGCATTGGGATCAGTTTTGAGTTGGGTTGCTACATAGTAAAGAAACCCGGCGAATAGGGCTAAAAGTATAATCCCATCATACCTTGAGACAAGTGGTTGGTCTGTCATGAAGTAATTATTGGCAAGGAAGAAAAAAGTAATTGCCGCAAGAAGGGAGAAAGGAATTTCTTTCCAAACCGTACTGGACTGGACTGCCAATGGAGTGATTAAACCGGCGATTCCGAGAATTGCAAAAAGGTTGAAATTGTTGGAGCCGATGATATTTCCGAAGACGATGTCCGGGTAATTTCCCGAAGCTGCCACGGCATTGACCACCAATTCAGGCGCGGAAGTTCCAAATGCAACAATTGTAAGTCCTATAGCAAGATCAGATACGTTATGTTTTTTGGCAAAAACTGAGGCTCCATCTACGAGCCAATCGGCTCCTTTGACTAAAAGAACCAATCCTATGACAAGTAGCAAAATTTGTAAAATCATATGTAAAAAGGAGTTAATAGGGACTACAGAGCAATTTCAATTTGAAAATTCCACAAAGCTAACATTAAATAGTTGTCCAATTTTTGAAAAAAATGCACTGCTGCATTGAATCCGGGGAGTAATATCTTTGAGGGAAAAGATGAAATCAAAAATCCCGACTTGATTCAGTCGGGATTTTCAGCGTAATAAGGGTCTTGCTTGAAATAAGCTGTTTAAAATTATATGGAAATCGCCATTAGTTCAATTTCACGTGCAGCATCAGCTTTTCCCATGTCTTTGGTTTTGAAGCCGAATTGAGAAAGCACTTCTTTTGCTTCAACTTTAGCAGAGTCTTCATTGCCGCATATATTCATGATTTGAGCCTTTGATTTTGCTGAATTAACCATTGCTTTGCTATCGAAATAGTTGAAAGCCTTTACGAAATGAGCCTCTGGCACAAGTTCCTGAAGTTTTTCCATCAGAGATTCATCTTTCCCGGTAAAAAAAGTGCGGGTTCCGTCTTTTGACTTTTCATCCGAAACGGGATTAGTAACATCCAAAACAGTTTTTTCGCTGATTCCGACCTTTACCAACTCTGCGATTTTCAAAGCAGCGGTGCCTTTGACCGCAAACACGATTAAATCTCCAAAGTTTGCGGCTTTTTCAAAACTACCTACTTTCCCGTTCGCACCTGATTGCCAGTCCGAAAGTTTATTTGGATTTCCGGTTCCCAGCATAACTTCATAGCCATTTTTTACAAACCCGTCTGCTAAAGTTCTTCCTACAACTCCTGATCCCAACACACCTATTTTTTTCATATTTACTTTGATTGATTTGCTAAAATTTGACCTACAAAAAACCACAGGCTTAATCAAGACAGTTTTTTATGGGAATTAGTTCTTTTGGTATCTATTCATTTGCATCTAGTTATTTTAATCCCGTGTAATTGTTGAAACAAGCCCCTTCCTGGAAGTTTATTTTTTCGGTTTTCAGGTTTGACTGTTCGGAGATTAAAGAAGAAAAACTAACTCGAAAAATTGACTTGGATGAGTTAAGCAAAAAAAATCCCCCGAAGTGGATGATCGGGGGATTTTAGGTCTAGAATGCTCTATCGTCCAAGTGTTCTCCCAACTGAAGTCTTGGAACACCCTTGGTCATCCACTCAGGTGCAGGAAGTCCTTTCAAGTGGTGATCGAAGAATTCCATCATCCGCACACTGTAGTCTTTTCGGTTTTCCAGTTTGCCCAAGCCGTGATTTTCTCCCAGATACTGAACCATGATCACCGGTTTTTTCAATCTGCGAAGCGCATTGTAATATTCCACACCTTGGGTAAAATCCACCGCACCGTCTTTATCATTATGAAGTAAAAGGAGCGGAGTCTGTACATTTTTCACATGGTAAATCGGGCTGTTTCGCTCGTAAGCATCCCAGTTTTCCCAAGGTCCGCCCAAGAATCTTCCCTGTGAAGCTTCGAAGATGGACATGTTTCCACCTCCCGAATTCCAATAAATCAAATCATACATGGAAATCATGTTGGTCAATGGAGCACCGGCTGCAGCCGCTTTGAATCGGTTGGTTTGGGTGATCAAAAAGGAAGTCTGATAGCCACCCCAGCTGTGTCCATGGAGACCCATTTTGTTTTCGTCGATGACACCTGTTTTGATAGCGGCGTCCACAGCAGGAAGCACCGCCCAAAC
>DATIAI010000393.1:0-2761 GCA_035458065.1 Algoriphagus sp.
GAAAGCAATGGTAAAGGTTCAGGTAAAATAGTATGCAACCTCTTTGACTTGGAATTGGAACAGGACGAATGGCTTGAAATAACATTCGGCCCAACTTTTTTCCAAACTGTCCAAAATTGTGATCCAATTTTTGGAGTAGGCGCCCAATTTAATATTACATCGGGGCAATGGTATCTAAGTTCATACCATTCTTCAAACGAAAATTGTGTTACTATAACCAGAATTGACACTACCAATAATATAATATCTGGTACTTTCCAGTTTGTCCTTTACAATGACTCCATTAATTTAGGCGACAAAATAACCATTACTGAAGGACGGTTTGACATGCCTTATTTCCCTGAATAACATTTGGTAAAATATTATAGAATATGTGATGAATATAACAAAACGATTTGCACAATTCGGAAACGCCTAAAACCAGTCAACCATGAAAAATACATCACTTGTTATGTTGCTGTTTGTGACAGCCGTATGGCTGACCTCGTGTTACAAAGATTCACCCCCTGATGACAGCCCTTATCAACCCATTGACTACACTGTGCTGCCCCCTATAACACAAACAGGAGCCAACACCTTTGGATGTTTAGTGGATGGAGAGGTTTGGGTGCCTAGGGTCCCATTATTTTCATGGACTCTTGACGATAAAGCTTTTTCACTTGATGAATCAAAAGGATTGGGATATGGACATGGAACGTTTAGATTAGTTGATTCTTCATATAATGACTGGATGACATTGTCATTTGGTTTCACCTTTTTTGAACCAGGCATATTTTTTACAAGTCCGGATGACCCAGATAGTAGTTTGCTAAAGGTTTTGTTCAAAAGGGGAATCTCTGATAATTATCAACCGGACTACTCAGTTCCATTGCTAACCAACAACTGGAAAGTAACAAAGGTAGATACAATCAAGAATTTCATCTCTGGCACTTTTGAGTTTACGCTTTACAACACTTTAAATAAAAATGATTCCATCGTAGTAACAGATGGTCGGTTCGACATCTTGTATTACCCCCAATAGTATTTTCTAACGAAGGGAGAAGGAAACGTGTTTCGCGCAGATTTTACACAGATTTTAAATTCAATAAAAGTGTCTTAAATCTGTGTGAAATCTGTCAAAGTTTTAAGAATTTAACAAACTGTACCGAGCCTTCAAATTCAATTTTTAGAAGGTATAATCCTTTGACCAAGTTATATACATTTAATTGAAAATGGGTTTCTGCAAACCCTAAGTAGCTCCTATCGAATTGCTGTATTTTCTGTCCTGCCGAATTATAAATAGAAAACAATAAATCTGTTGAAGATAGATTTCCGTCAAATTCAATTGTAATTAAACCTCTTGACGGGTTTGGATAAACATGAATAATAGAATTCTTATTTTGTGAAAAATTTTCTACTGTTGTTATACTCGGCGCATTTCCTAAACTATCTGTCTTGAGAAGGAAAACATCAGGCTGGCTGCCTGAATAACCAGTTAATACAAAACCGCCATTAGGGCATGATTTAACACTTAATCCTACTTCGCTTTCAATACTCCCATAATTACGTGTCCATAATGTATCACCATTGTTGTTCGTTCTGATGAGCCATATATCTGCATTTGTAAACGGTCCAGACGAATAACTGTATGTCCCGCCGGTTATTACAAACCCTCCACTATCAACTTTGTCAACAGAATATGCAAAATCGTCTTTTGCACCACCGTAGTATTTTGTCCAAATTGTATTTCCAGATTCGTCTATTTTTGACAGGTAAACATTTTTTTCAGACCCATTGAATGCGGTTCCCGTTATGATAAAATTGCCGTCGAAAGTTTGAAGAATATCTTCGCCCCATCCATACTGAAATCCCAAGTTTCCTTTTTTTGTCCACATTGTATCTCCCCAAGGGTTAGTTCTTATCAAATAAACAACAGTGGCAGGTGGTGTTCCATATTGACCACAAATGATGTAACCGCCGTCTATTGTTTGAACAACGGATTTTGAATAACTTGGAGTATCGAAAGTACGGGTCCAAAGAGAGTCTCCATTGCCACCAAGTTTTAAAAGGAACGAGGTTGGGACACCGCCGTTAACAGCTGCGTTTAAAACCCCAGTAACTATGTAACAACTATCTGTAGTTTGTCGCACCGAATAGGCACAGTCACCAAGACCTGCATTCCATGAATAAGTCCAATCCGCATCACCAAGTGGATTGGTCTTGAATACAAAAACATCAGAAAGGTTTTCAAATAAAGTATCTGGTTCTCCCAATTGACCTGCGATAATGAATCCTCCATCATACGTTTCCTGAACAGCAAACCCTGCATCAAAATGAAGCATGCCATATGCATTAGTCCAGAGGGTGTCACCAAGTGAATCTGTCCTTAACAAATAAATGTCGGATGGATCAGCGCCGGCACTGGCTGTCCTTCCGGCAATTATGTACCCTCCGTCGGAAGTCAAAGCGACACTCTGGGCTTCATCTGTGCTAGTCCCGCCATATTTTTTAAAAAAAGTTGGGGATTGCGCGGTAGTAAACTCACTATAAAGCAGAAGTATGAATGTTATCGCTCTCATTTCGCAACAGTTAAAGGCAAAATAGAACGAAAGTAAAGAATAACCAGCTCATCCGTTCCCAGATTAATATGGGTCATTCCTTCATTGGGGTGACCCATATTCTGTTCAAAATCCGTTTTTTATCCGTGTTGCTTGCATCCGTGTCATCCGTGTCCCATTTCGACATCGCATGGGAACGCGGATAACGCGGATGCAAGCAAACG
>DATIAI010000394.1:0-2042 GCA_035458065.1 Algoriphagus sp.
AGCGAAATCCTTTAAACCGGCTGAACCCGAATTAAAAATAATATTCTTGGTGGAACCGACCTGCACATTGTTTTTATACCCTTTGATAGTTCCTGATGCGGAAGCAGAGGCATCTCGATTATTTACCCAAATTCCTCTGAACTGGAATTCAGTCCCCCCATCCCTGGTAATAGTCCACCTGGTCAATCCTCCGATATCGTTATTACTATCTATTAATGCTCTTGATCCCCCAGCCCCAGTGCCAGATTGGAATCCAATGTTATCAGGAAGGGAAAAATTTGCAGCAAAAGTAAATCCATCAACTGAAATAGAAGTTACACCTGGTGGAGTAATAGTAGGTGGATTTTCAAAATCAATAACTGTCTGCCCAACCACCTGATGTGGGAGAATTGTAGCCAAATAGCTAAAGAAAAAGAGAAGCAGGGGTAGAAATTTTTTCATCGAAATGGAGGTAAGAGAAATTCGGAAGAGTGAAACCCGAAATATGTATTAGAAAATCTACTGCGGCCTCAAACCTCCTCAAAGTCAGTCGCTTTGCTTCAATTTCTCCCGAAGGCTTTCGGGATCACTGTAGCTGTGCTACGCCCCGATCTCCAATGTGACTGATTATCTTGTGTTTTGAGTCCTGCCCGAAATTCTTCAGGACAGGCTGCTGGGATTTCTAATGCATAATCCGGGTAAAAAAAATCCCTTGAAACCGTATTCTTCACCGCTCCAAGGGATTTTTGATTAAGGTCTTGGAGGATAAATACCTTCCATACAGATTATATAGTTCATGCCCAAATACGGCTGAATGTTTGAGTGCGGCTGATTCCCGCCCGAAGGCAATATGGTAGTCGAATCGGATGAGGCAGAACCTGTAGAGGAATCTGCATAGGAATTGACAGGATAGGAAGGACCTGACCGCTCAATCTGTACCTGGCTAGCTGCTGGGAAATTATTGACAGGATTGTTGGTAGTTCCTGCGTTAGCACTCACTTTCACCTGTGCAGCATGGGTATGCATGGGAATTTGAGTGATATTTAAGGTAATATTCTCCACCCCTCCGACTTGACCACTCTCATAGGATGAAAGTCCAGGTCCTTGACCTGCTCCTACAGGTACCCGACTTCTCAGGTCCGGCAATGCAAAAGTGGTAGTTCCATTTCCACCGTAGGTGGTTCCAAGCAAGCTAAACACCGCAGTGTATTGAGCAATAGGCAGGATTTGTCCCTGACAAAACATCCATCCTTTCGGGGCAAAGTTGCCTGCAAACATTTTTAC
This sequence comes from Algoriphagus sp., assembly GCA_035458065.1. Taxonomy (GTDB): domain Bacteria; phylum Bacteroidota; class Bacteroidia; order Cytophagales; family Cyclobacteriaceae; genus Algoriphagus. The sequence goes on from DATIAI010000394.1 coordinate 1,264, forward strand.
AATTCCAATGTACTCATCCATAATGTTAAAGTTTAAGGGTTAAGGGTTAAATAAAATAGTTTATAGTTTAAAAGCATTTACTTGTTCGGAGTTGGGATTTTGACTGCTTGTTTATTTGCTTCGTCGGCAAGAATCACCTGGATTTGATCGCAGATCAGGTGGTATTCCTGATTCAATTCCTTCAATTTTTCCTGGCAATTGATTCTAATGGCCTCTTCTTTTTCGAAAACATATTTTTCCAGTTCACCTTTTTGATGGTCGATGGCAAAGAGCTGATTTTGAAGACGGATCAATTCTGCCAGGATTTCCGGAGATAATCCAACTGATTCACTGATTAGCCGGAGGAGTGCTGAGCCGTGAGAACAAAAGAGGTTTGCGGAGCGAATTTCTTTAGGGCATAGTGGATTTCTTTTCCAAAGCGTGGAAAAATCCTGTGGTGAGGAAAACAATTGAAACTCCTCGTGATGCATCCCGCATCTATGAAAAAGAAAGTTCGCCATAAAAGTCAGGCCAAATTAAAAATATAATACTGAATTGCAATCAAATAAGTAGGTAATTTATATTATTCGTTTTTATGTATTTAAACTTAATTTTTAATGGTTTGAATTTGCTTTTTTCTTCATTAATGAGAAAGGGAAGAATGAAGGCGAGTAAGGAAAAAAAACAGGAACGGGGAATCTTGTTGAGAAAATGGTCAAGTTGAGCCTGTTTAGATGAGATTGCCGAACCTAAATATTCGGGACAGGCAGGAAAGTCAGTCTCCTACTTTCAGGTGCTTT
>DATIAI010000395.1:0-2103 GCA_035458065.1 Algoriphagus sp.
GAAAAACATCATTCTCAGCACAATTTTGGCACTTTTTAGTATCCGATCTTTTTCCCAGGAAGTTTTCTTTTCCGTGAATCAAGTCGGTTTTCATCCCGAGGACACCAAAAAGGCCGTCATTTTTTCAAAGCAAAAAATTAAAACCAATGTCCACCTAGTCCATCTGCCGGATTCGAGTTCAGCAGCTCGAATCAAACCTGAGCCTCTGGAATCCGGTAAGTGGGGAGATTTCCATTATTACCAAATTGATTTTTCGATTATTCAAACTGAAGGGAATTATTTCCTTTGGCACTCTTCCAGCCAGACTTCTTCGGGGGAGTTTCAAATAGGAAATTCAACTTATCTGGGTTATCAGGAAGATTTATTGGAATTTATGAGGCAGCACCGCTGTGGATACAATCCCACGATGGATATGGTTTGTCACCAGCGGGACGGCCGGAGTTTCTTTGGCCCCATGCCTGACAGCACCTATGTGGATGCCACTGGTGGCTGGCATGATGCGGGCGATCAGCTCAAATACCTCATTACCGGCAGCTATGCCACAGGACATATGTTGATGGCTTACCAACTTTTCCCTGACCGATTTGAAGATCGGGTAAATGCTCTTGGTCAGTCAGGATCGAACCGTATTCCGGACGTGCTTGACGAAGCAAAATGGGGTCTGGATTGGCTACTCAAGCTTCATCCCGCTCCTGACCAACTCATCCACCAAATCGCAGATGATCGGGATCACCGGGGTTTCAAAATTCCTGATCAGGACAACGCAGATTATGGATGGGGAGCAAACAGTTATCGTCCGGCCTATTTTGCTACCGGTAAACCTCAGGGACTGATGAAATACCAAAGCGAATCTACCGGCATGGCCAATATTGCCGGGAGATCGGCGGCGGCTTTGGCTTTGGGAGCAAGAATCTGGAAAGAAATCGATGAGACTTTTTCCATCCAATGTCTGAAAGCAGCGAAAAGTCTCTATGATTTGGGGCGAAAACACGAAGGCTATCAGCAGGGCAATTCCTATAGCGCACCCTACCGCTACAACGAGGAAACCTGGAATGATGATATGGAATGGGCCGGAGCCGAACTTTTCAAGGTGACAAAAGATTCGAGCTATTTAAACCAGGCTAAAGAATACGCGCTGAAGAGCTCCAATGCAGATTCCTGGACAGTTCGAGATACGGCAGCACACTATCAATTGTATCCTTTTATCAATTTGGGACACTTTTCTTTGCATGAGGTTGTAGACGAAAGTTTCAAAAAGACCTTAGAGAATTTCTACAAAGAAGGAATTGAATACACGCTTTCGAAGTCGAAATCCAGTCCTTTTGATGTTGGAATTCCCTTTATCTGGTGCTCCAACAATCTGATGACGAGCTTGGCGACTCAGTTGATCTTGTATGAGAAAATGAGTGGAGACGCGACTTTTCAGCCTTATTTGCTTGCGCAACGGGATTGGCTATTCGGAAAAAATCCTTGGGGAACGAGCATGTTCACGGGTATTCCCAAAAACGGCGACTTTCCGGTTTACATTCATACCGCACCGTATGTGAAATTGGGTTTGGGGATCCCCGGAGGCCTGGTGGATGGGCCGATTTTCAGAACCATTCACTCGAATCTCCTTGGTCTGACCCTCGAGCGACCGGATGATTATGCCGGCAGACAAAATCCCTTTGTGGTCTATCACGATGCTGTCGGAGACTACAGCACCAACGAACCGACCATGGATGGAACCGCTGGGTCAATTTTGATGATGGCATACTTTAGCAGAAAATAAAGGATGAGGAGTTTTTTGAAAGATAAAAAAGCCATTCTTTTTGACATGGATGGCACCTTGGTAAATAGCATTCCTTTTCACCAGGAAGCCTGGCTTCGGTTTCTGAGTAATCATGGAATCCACCTTAGGCCTGAGGATTTTCATGCCCAAAATCATGGGACAATACATGAGATGATGCATAGATTTTTCCCTCATGAAAAATCCCGAGAAAAACGAATCGAGCTTGGTGAGGAAAAAGAAATTACTTACCGTAAGATTTATGGTCCACACCTAAAAGAAATTGCAGGACTGACTGAGTTCCTGAAAAGTCTTAAATCAAAAAAAATCAGTTT
>DATIAI010000396.1:0-3219 GCA_035458065.1 Algoriphagus sp.
GAGGACATAAGCCTTGTTTTGATATGTAAACCACGCCAAAGTTGTTTGAATGCCTAATGGTGCTGCAGATTGTGTACTCCAGATTTTTGTATCGGGATTGAACATTAAGACAGATAGCGCTGCAGACTCGGATCCTCCGAAGACATACAGCTTTCCGTTAAGCTCTAAGGCGGTGGATAAATAAGTGTCAATTGGCAGGTCAGGAAGTTGCTCGAAGCGCTCTCCATTTATCTTCCAAAAGTCTCTTTTGTAATAGTAGATATCCCGGTCCACCTCCGCTCCTCCGCCGATATATCCAGAAGTAGCAAAAGCTCCCTTCCTTGGATCTCCGGGAAATTCGACCAAGCTCCATGACGCAGTTTGAGGGTCAAAGCGTAAGAAGTTCTCCAGGTAGAAACCAACTTTAACAGTTCCCAATCCAACATAGAAGCTGTTTTGGTCTTGAAAAAAGACATTGTCGTAGATCCTTTCATTTTCTGGATATAGCCCTATCAGGGTATATTTTCCGGTTCGGTATTCAAAAGGCTGATTCGCCTCTAATCTTTGGTCTTGGGACTGAACGATCACTGGCACTTTCGCCTTTCCGCTGGATTCAGGAATCCGGACTTTTATCCTGGAATCAAAAGCAATTTCCAATACGGTGGCCTCCTGCTCTCCGAAAAATACGCGTGTATCAGGTGTGAAATTTCGCCCCACGATCATCAGCTCTTCTCCCGGAAATGAAAGGGACGGGCTAAATGATTCAATTGCTGGAAGAAGAGTTTTAACCTCCAGTGTTTCTCCAAAAAAGTCAGTACCGGCAGCATTGACGAAAGCTCTGACGAAGTAATTCTGGTTGATTTGCAGGCCTGTGGTTTCTCCGATAAATCGTCCCGGACCTTTTTTCTCTCCCAAAGAAATCATGATAGGATTGGAAAAACTCTCGGTGGTAGACAACTGAAAACCGTGGTCAAGAGCCGTGATTGGCTGATTGGTGATCAATCTGCCCAACACCCGAATTTTTTCTCCGCTTACAAAAACCACTTCTTCCGTGGTCACAACCGTGGTGGCATCTTCTTCCTGAGTACAAGCCCATCCGGCCAAAAGAATCAAAAAAAATCCCAATAAAAAGAAGCGCTGCATTTAATGATAGTAGTAGTTGCAACCAAAAATATAAATAAGGGGGATTATTACAACCTAACTTTAATATTGGGGGAGTTATTTAGCTAAAATCAAATCCTATAAAAACTTGATTTTCTCAATAGCCCAGCAAAAATCCCGAAAGTAAGGTGGAATAGGAACGAGAATAGGCGTTATTTTCATCTTTCAGCACAAGAATTTCCTCTTTTTTACCCTGCTCTTCAAAAGTGAATCCACAGACCTCCCGGTAAACTTGTTTACTTTCCTGGTCCTTAACATTGACTTTATGAAAAGAATATAGTCCGGATTTTTGGGCCAATGATTCCAAATCCTTCATCTGTCGGGGGGGAAGGATCACCCAGAATGATCCAGTTTTGGAAAGCAGGCGAGATGCTTTGTCAATCAATGCTTCAAATGACAGCTCATCTGTATGGAGTGCTTTATTGCGCTTGGAGTCCTTGGATTTGAGATGGTCAGGGAAAAAGGGTGGGTTGCTAGCAATAAAGTCAAACTTCTTTACCTCTGGGAAATCTTGAATCCTTCCTTGAAATAGCCCCAATCTTTCAGAAAACTGACTTTCCTGAAAATTCTCCTTCGCCTGTTCTGCCGCATCAGGATCAATTTCTACAGCTGTAACTTTAGATTCCGGAAATCTTTGCGCCAGCATCAAAGCAATGACTCCTGTGCCGGTACCAATGTCCAGAATCTGATCAGGATTTCCAGCCTTTGCAAGTGATCCCAAAAGAACTGCATCTGTGCTGATTTTCATGGCACAGCGGTCCTGATGGATTCGGAACTGCTGAAACTGAAACCAGGAATTGCCCATTAATTTCGGGCTTTGCTGAAGAATTTGCTTCTGAAACCAGCCCGATCTTCCATCGTGTTGAGGTCATCTTCCGACACTCTTTTCACACTTTCAATGGTGTAGAAGGCCTTTTCATCGACTTCCTTTACCTTGGAAATAAACTCAGGAAGCGTATCCCGCTTCATAACGGTAAAAAGAAGGTTTACCTTTCCGAATCTTCCCTCGCCCCCGACATTAGTAAATCGGTAGTTTTTTTCTTTCATAAATTCCAGCAATTCGGGATGCGGTATAGGAGTGATCACTCGCACCAAAACGCGCCCAATGGCGAGTTTTTCCTCCAGCGTCATGCCCACATAAGTGCCTGTGGCGAAACCTCCGGCATAAGCAATGTAAGAAAGGGGGTTATCCACATTTTGGAAAATCTGGCCGATCGCCAGCAACCAAATCATCGCCTCAAAAAAGCCCAAAACGGGGACAATGCTCTTTTTCCCGTTCATCATAAACATGATCCGAAGCGTGTTGATCGATACGTCGCCAATTCGGGCCACGAAGATCAATAGGGGCATGAGCACGTAATTGAGGAGGTTGTCAGAGATTCCCAGGGAATTGATCAGGTCTTGCATGAGTTTGTAAAAAGCTTGCGCAAAAGTACTGCTTTTCTTCGGGATGGAAGGTGAAAATGCCCGATTCTGCCTGTCGATTAAGGGGGCACGAGGCTTACTTATGCGATTTTCTTATCCCTTCCTGCCGGCAATCCAAAACCGATAAACTGCACCGTCATGATCAGCAGAAACCAAATCAGAATGTTCCAGTTGTCGAAAAGATCCAGGGAAATCCCAAAAACCAATGGCCCCAATGCGGCTAAAATATATCCTGCTGATTGTACCATTCCTGAAAGTTTTGCCGTGGTCAAATCCTCGGCAGAGCGAAGCGAAATCAAGGTGTAGGCTATACTCAAGCTTGCACCACTGCCGATGCCGATGATGGTCAAAGCTGCAAAAGTGATTACCTCATTATGCAGGAAAAGTGCTCCGTATCCGAATAGATAGCCGATTCCAACGATCAAGATCACATTGGACTGTTCCTTAAGTCGGATCAGTAGATTTGGGACAAAGAAGGTCCCGATGAGGGAAATCAGCTGCATGTAAGATAAGGCGATCCCGGCTTTGACTGGACTCATTCCTCGTGCGATCAACATATCCGGCAGCCAAGTGACCATGGTAAAATACATGACAGACTGCGCTCCCATAAAAAGCGTGACCTGCCAGGCCAGTCTGGATTTCCACACATTTTTG
>DATIAI010000397.1:0-6624 GCA_035458065.1 Algoriphagus sp.
TGTAGAATTTGCCAAGGAGCGTGTTGACAAAGGCATGCCGCTCATTCAGGCAACCTTGAATGCAGTGAAGCTTCGTCTCCGTCCGATCATCATGACTTCGCTGGCCTTCATTTTGGGTGTGGTGCCTTTGGCACTTTCCAACGGAGCCGGTGCAGTGGCACGACAGACGATTGGCTGGACAGTAATTGGAGGGATGCTTGCCGCGACTTTCTTGGCGATCTTCTTTGTGCCTGTGTTGTATGTGGTAATTACCAAGATTGCCTACGGCAAAAAAGAATTGCAGCGACTGGAGGATAATGCCGATCTAAGTCATTTCTCGGAGCATTAAGCTCTAATTTCAACATTTTAGAAAAGGCTATTCCGAGTGTTCGGGATAGCCTTTTTAGTTTTTAGGAACCGCTGACTTTTACCGATTTGAAAATTTTTTGGAAAAAAATCAAAAAACGTTTGGCAACCTGAGCTCGTCGAGACCAATTAGTGAATTTAGAATGTTGGTGAAAAAGCGAATTTCCGTTATATCGAATCTCAAATTTCGAATATCGATCTAATCTACCCCAAAGTATCTCTTCAGTATGTATTCAGGCTGCCATTGGTCAGGCTTTCTCTTCAGGGTATCAGGATTGTATTGCATGGGAAGGACTTTTGGTGCTGTCCAAGTCAACTTGTCTCCCACTTCAGCCTGGGCTACTCGGAGTAGTCTGCTCAGTTCTTCCTTTTTGCCCTGCCACTCGGCTTTGTCAGCCAAATTATTCAGTTCTTGCGGATCATGCTCCAAATCAAACAGCTGCGTGTAGTCCCGCTCAGGATACCGGATGAGTTTCCACTGGCCTACTCTTATAGCACGGATAGTGTTTCTGTAAGAGGTGAACAGACTGCTTCGAACGCTCTCTTGGTTTCCAGAGATTACCGGAACGAGACTTTTGCCGTCCAGCTTTTCGGACTTTGGCAAACCTGCGAGTTCGGCCAAAGTGGGGTAAATATCATGGATGTAAGCAAAAGCATCCAGCGTCTGACCTTGGGGAACTCCGGGGCCTTTGATGATCAGGGGGACTTTGGTGCTGTGCTCATAGAGACTCTGCTTGCCCAGCAAGCCATGACTCCCAACAGCCAGGCCATTGTCTGCCGCATAGACGATGATCGTATTGTCGTATTGTCCGGTTTCTTTCAGCGTCGTGATGATTTTGCCAATCTGTTGATCTAGATGGGTAATCAACGCATAGTAATCGGAGAGGATAATCTGAATTACTTCAGGCTTTCTGGGCCATCCGGTCAGATTTTCATCCCTGACGGTTAGATCGTCAAACTGGAATGGGTGATAGGGCATATAATTTCCAGGCAGGGGAAGGGAGCCATCAGGATAATATTGAACAAAATCGGGTGCCGGGGAATAAGGGTCGTGAGGAACAGTGAAAGCAACGTAGCAAAAGAAAGGCTGATTGGTCCTTGAATTCTTATGGGATTTAATAAAATCGATGGCAGTTTCGCTAAAGATCTCAGTGGAGTAGCTTTTTGCGGTTGGTTCTCCAAGTTTTCCGTCTGTTCCCATATCCCTCAATTGGATCTGAAAGTGATTGGCCATACCACCCAGGAAGACATTTTTTGCCTGCTGAAAACTTGCCTCAAATGCCTCCTTTTCATTGTGCCATTTTCCGGTACCAAAAGTGGAATATCCTGCCTCAGCAAAAGCCATTGGCATGGTATGGACATCCTTGAGCCGGTCGTAAACCCGGAAGAGATTTTGACCGCTCAAAAGCATCGCACGGCTTGCCATGCAAACGGCACCGTGGTTTCCTCCCATGACGTAAGCATTTGTAAAGCGGGAGCCTTCCTTTGCCAATTGGTCAAGGGTGGGAGTTCGGATATAAGGATTTCCTGCAGCCCCCAGTGCATCTGCACGCTGATCATCTGCGAAGAGAAAAAGGATATTCGGTTTTTGAGAATTAAGCTGGGCATGGCTTTGCAGGCCAATGAACAATAGAAAAAGAAACAATAGGGATTTTCTAAGCATTCCGTAATTTGTTAGTTCACTAAGATAAGCCAAAAATCAAGGCGAGTAAAAGCTGAAAAAAGCAAATAACTTATCAGGTTGGATATAATGAATCCCCTTAATGAAAATAATAACCTTCTCCCATACCACTTTTTGTTTTATCCTTGTAATCCAATAACCTGCAACTTTATGACCACATTTCTCAGAATGTCCGTGGCGATTGGTCTTGCCTGTTTGCTTTTTTCCTGCGTAAAAAAAGAAGTTAGCGAAAAAGTCAAGCGCCCCAACATCATCTTCATCATGTCCGATGATCATGCCTATCAGGCGATTTCTGCCTATAGCAATCATCTGATCGAGACTCCAAACATCGACCGGATCGCCAAGATGGGGATGCTTTTCACCAATGCCACCGTCACCAATTCCATCTGTGCGCCAAGTCGGGCGACAATTTTGACCGGCAAGCATTCACACATCAATGGCAAAATCGACAACGATTTTCCTTTTGACACCACCAATGTCACTTTCCCTCAGCTTTTTCAGGAAGCGGGTTACCAAACTGCCATGTTTGGGAAACTTCACTTCGGAAACAATCCCAAAGGCTTTGACCAGTTTAAGATACTTCCCGATCAGGGTGCTTATTACAATCCTGACTTTATCACAAAAAATGAGGGAAACATCAAAGTTCCCGGCTATGTCACCGATATCATCACCGACATGACTTTGGATTGGCTTTCTAAGGAGCGGAAAGCAGATCAACCGTTCATGTTGATGTATTTGCACAAAGCTCCTCATCGGGAGTGGCTACCGGCTGAGCGGCACTTGGCGGAATACACCCAGCGAACCTTTCCGGAACCAGCCACGCTTTTTGATGATTACTCGGGTAGGGGAAGAGCAGCGAAAGAGGCTGAAATGAACCTGCTGAAGCACATGAACTGGGCTGGCGACTCCAAAGTCTATCCAGAAGTAATGGACGAGTTGGGCATTCCGGATGCTTCCGGTTGGGATAAAGGAGCTTTTCAGCGGGAAGTCGGGCGACTTGATTCTGCACAGCGCGCGACCTGGGATCAGTATTACCGGCCGATCAATGACGCTTTCAAAAAGGCCTATCCAACCATGACCGATAAAGAAAAGATGCAATGGCGATATCAGCGGTACATGCAGGATTACTTGGGAACCATCGCTTCGGTAGATGAAAATGTCGGTCGCGTGCTCGATTACCTGGAGGAAAATGGTTTGATGGAAAACACCATTATCGTCTATACTTCCGATCAGGGGTTTTATTTGGGAGAGCACGGTTGGTTTGACAAGCGCTTCGTCTACGATGAATCGTTCAAAACACCGCTTTTGGTTTCTTGGCCAGGCAAGGTGAAAGCAGGAAGCAAAACGGATGAAATGGTGCAGAATCTGGATTTTGCGCAGACCTTTTTGGAAGCGGCAGGAATTCCAGCCCCATCAGATATGCAGGGAGAAAGCCTGATCCCGCTTTTGACCGGAAACACGGAAAAGTGGACCCGAGATGCTGTTTACTACCACTATTATGAATATCCATCAGTTCACATGGTCAAGCGTCACTATGCCATCGTGACCAAGGAATACAAGCTCACGCATTACTATTTTGATACTGACGAATGGGAGTTGATCGATCGAATCAATGATCCACAGGAACTCAAAAATGTATACGATGATCCTGCTTACGCTGAAATCAGAGCTGAATTGCATCAGAAACTGGATGGCCTTCGCGAAAAGTACGGAGACAGCGAAGAATTATCCCAAAGCTATCTAGATCGCTATCTCGATCGACTTGAGCAAACTCAGCAGTTCGGTGCAGCGAATAAAGAGGTGACGAAGAAGATCTTGGAGGAGAGGAAAAAATGATTTGGCTCTCTTCAAAGTAAGTTGGTTCAAGCTTTCCTAAATCGTTCTCACCTTGGATTTGATCCGGCATTTTCCAAGAGAAAATAGGATAAACCTATTTTTGAGTTTGTATTAATTGATTCTTTAGGCTTAACTCCAGGTAAGTTGATGCCCTATTTTTTATGATTTGGAAAGTATAAAGATCCCAGCTTTCGCAATTGACGCTTCTATTTATCAGTAGGGATTGCAGTAGCAGGCTGCTGGATTCTCATGGATTCTTCAATCCCGGCTTCTGTGAGGTATGGACGCAGTATCATCCAAATGGAGTTGACCATTTCTCCTCTGTTTGTGTATTGGTAGGTGCTCAGAATCTCGCATTGGGACAGCCAGAACGTAATGACCATCCGGATAAGGTGGAGGGTGCGTTCCAGGGCGTCTTTGTCCGGGAATGCTGCAAATCCACCTGAAATAAATTCCTCAAAAAGGATTTTTGTTTGGGATCTTCTTTTGTCAAAAGTCTCCTGTAGGATTTGTTTTACCAGGGGAAAAGTGCGGGAAATTTCCAACACATCAAGATTGAAAAAGCGGTATCGATATTGAAAGTCTTCCAGTTCTACCAAAAGCCTGTGGAAATGCTCCAAGGAAGAAACTGACTCACCTCGAATGGTATATGTTGTGGTGATTTCGTTCCGCATCTTTTCATAAATACCCAATAAAAGCTCCTCCTTAGTTTTGTAGTGGTAATCCAAATTGCCATGACTAATCCCCAATTCGGCAGCGATATGCCTGCTGGTAATGTTTTGTATTCCAGACTCGTTAAACAGTTTGACAGCAGTGCAAATAATTTTCTCCTTGGTTTTGAGTTTGGGGGTAGTCTTCATTCTAATAGGTTAATAGGCTTAATTTTTTGTATTGAAAATGAAATATATGTTCTTCCGGGGTAACAGAAAACCAATTTTTAAGTCGGTGCAAGTTAAATAATTAGGTCAATCGCTCTAAATAAAGATATTTAAATTTTTCTTTTGATCGTTATTCGGGTACTTGTTGATCAGAGAAATCGCTTTTACCATTTTCGGGTAAAAATGATGTCAACCCTTTGGGGTTACCCTACATAAGAACCACATTTGAAGCTAGTATCCTCTTATTCCCACCAAGGGGGGCGGGCACCTCGGGATTTAATAGCCGGTATTCCTGGAATTATTATGGGATCCATTAGCCAAGCAATCATTTAAATCACGCATTGCGGGATTTAAATTTCAAAAGCGATTTCCCTGACTTGTTAAAGAGGCAGTAATTCAATTTGAACAGGTATTTTTAAGTCATCAAAAAATAGTCTAAAGTCCTATGCGTAAAACTTTCCTACTGTTAGCGGTCTTAATCGGTTGCCTGGAGCCAATTTTTGCCCAACAAATCCAAAACAATTCAGGCAAAAGACCCAACATCATCTTCATCATGTCCGATGATCACGCATATCAGGCGATCTCTGCTTATGATAACCGGTTGATCGAGACCCCGAATATCGACCGGATCGCCAAAATGGGCATGCTTTTCACACAAGCATCCGTCACTAATTCGATTTGTGCTCCTTCGAGAGCGACAATTTTGACGGGAAAACATTCTCACCTCAACGGAAAGATTGACAACCACTTTCCATTTGACACCACCAATGTGACTTTTCCACAATTGCTTCAGAAGGCGGGCTATCAGACGGCGATGTTTGGCAAACTTCACTTTGGCAACAATCCTAAGGGTTTTGACCAATTCAAAATTCTTCCCGGACAAGGATCTTACTACAACCCGGAGTTTATCACCAAAAACGAGGGGAATATAAAAGTAGAAGGCTATGTGACTGACATCGTCACGGATATGACATTGGATTGGCTGCAAAAAGAGCGCAAAGCCGACCAGCCATTTATGCTGATGTATCTGCATAAGTCTCCGCACCGCCCTTGGTTGATGGCAGAACGGCACATGGAGGAATTTACGCAGCGGACTTTCCCTGAGCCTGCAACCTTGTTTGATGATTATTCCGGCCGGACTCCTGCAGCCGGTGAGGCTGAAATGAATATCTTAAAGCACATGGGTTGGTCGGGAGACAACAAACTGAATCCCGAAATTCTGAAGCAGTTTGGAATTGCTGATGTGGGAGGATATGATACCGCTCGGTATAAAGGTGAACTGGCAAGATTCACTCCATCGCAGCTGAAGAATTTCCAAAAGTATTATAGCAAGGTGGAGGAGGATTTTATCAAAGCCTATCCAAGCATGAGCGATGCCGACAAAATGCGATGGAAATACCAACGGTATATGCAAGACTATCTCGGAACCATCAAAGCCGTGGATGAGAATGTAGGACGGCTTTTGGATTATCTGGAGGCAAACAATATGATGGAAAATACCATCATCGTCTACACTTCCGATCAGGGGTTTTACCTCGGAGAGCATGGATGGTACGACAAGCGATTTATCTACGACGAATCGTTTAAAACGCCGCTTTTGGTTTCTTGGCCTGAGAAAATCAAAGCAGGAACGCGATCAAATGCCTTGGTGCAGAATCTGGATTTTGCCCAAACCTTCCTTGATGTGGCCGGAGTTGATGCGCCAGCTGATATGCAAGGTGAAAGTCTGGTTCCTTTACTTACTGGAAACACCGAAAAATGGACTCGGGATGCGGTCTATTACCACTATTATGAGTATCCTGCCGAGCACATGGTCAACCGACACTATGCGATCGTGACTAGGGAATACAAACTGATCCATTATTACTATGTAGAGGATCAATG
>DATIAI010000398.1:0-6155 GCA_035458065.1 Algoriphagus sp.
CTTTCACCTGAGGATTACCTTTACAGTAGTGCAATCAATTATGCAGGGTTACCTGAGCAATTAATTGAGGTTATTTTGATTGAATAATTTATTGCAGTCTGAAGACTGCATACCCTTGGTCCAAGTCCGAAGACTTGAACCATTAAGTCCATTTAGGTCCAAGTCTGGAACCTTTAAGGGAAATTTATTGCGGTGATTTTGATTGAAATATTTATTGCAGTCTGAAGACTGCATACTCTTGGTCCAAGTCTGAAGACTTGAACCATTAAGTTTGGAAGACTTGAACCATCGAGGTCGGAAAATCTCCGACAATATGTGTCCGTAACTTGGGAAGCTAAAGCTTCTTTCCCTACTTTTAGACACCTATCGTCAAATCGCTATGAGCAAGTCCGGACAAATCGAACAGCAGAAAATCCTTCGGGTTTTCAAATTGATCAATCTCCTTCAGGGAAATATCGGTAAGCCGGTGCACCGTTTGGCCGAACTCCTGGAGACGGATGAAAGGACCATTTATCGATATTTCAAGCTGTTGGAGGCTTTGGGTTTTGAAGTAATCAAGGAATTCAGCAAATACAAGATCAAAGACCGTCCTGGTAATCAGCCGGCGATGGCATACAGCACTTTTTCCCAAGAGGAAAGTCAATGGTTGAAAGGACTCATCGAAAGCCAGGGAAAAGCGAACCTTCTCAGAGACTCACTTCTTCAAAAGCTCCAACTCAGATCAGAAGTCAAGCAAGGAAGCGAACAACTTTTCAAAGCCAATCTTGGCCGGTTTGTGGATCAGATCGGGCAGGGGGTTTCTGCCAAAAAGCAAATCTGGCTGAAGGATTATTACTCCCTGAGCAGTGATACGGTATCTGACCGATTGGTGGAGCCAGTTGGATTTTCGACAGATTACGAAAGTATCCATGCCTTTGAATTGGAAAGCAAGAGCATGAAGGTGTTCAAAATTGAGCGGATTGGGGATGTCGTGATCAGTTCGGAAATTTGGAAACATGAAAATAAGCACGAGCTTCCGGAGCAAGCCCTATTTGGTTTTTCCGGGAAAAGGAAATTTCCCGTCAAACTCAAACTCAGCAAAAAAGCCTATCAACTGATGCTGGAGGAACATCCCAATGCCTTACCATTTATGTCCATCAAAAACCGGAACCAATATTATTTTCAGGGAGAAATACCTCAGTTGCCCGGACTGGCCAGGTTTATCTTAGGCCTACCGGGTGAAATCAAAGTTGAAGAAGGGGAGGAGATGAAGGCTTATTTGAAGGTGCAGTTGGCAAAAGGTATTTTTTGAAAGAGCGAAGAGCCAAGAAACAAGTCTGGGTTCTTTTTTCTTGCTTCTTGTTCTTGTGTCTATCATCTAGCTTCTATCCTCTAAGCTTGGTGCTCGTCTCTCAATAGATCATTCACCGTCTTCACCGGATTGAAGGTGATCAATGGAACTTCGACAAACAAGGTGTTCCAGCCGGCCATAGCACCGTTCCAAAGTCCGGGAAGTTCAAGCGCCTTAAGATCTCTTCCGCTTTTGGATTTTTCTGTAATAAACCCCGTCTGCATATCCCTAAATTGCATCAGGTCGAAGGAATTTCCTTTGTAATCTCTTGTGCCGCAGACCAAATCCACCGGATTGAAGTGGGTTGACGCCTGAAAGTGTTTTTTTGAATCTGGGTCATTCAGATCGATTTGGGCAGTTTCAAGGATTTGAAGTGATTGTGATCCGTCTGGTTCCTGTATCCAAAAAGGTCCGCCTCCGGGTTCTCCGGTGTTTTTGACCATACCACAGACACGGATCGGGCGGTTGAGTTTAGATTTCAGGAAGGCAGCCTTTTCATCGGAAGAAAATAAGTGGAAGTCTGAAGGGAGTTTTGCTCCCAAATCTTCCTTAAACACCCGTTCCGCCATCTCCGTATACGCATCCCGATATTCGCTATCCATTCCTTTCAGGGCTTGAAACACCTTTTCCTGAACCTCCAAAAGCAGTCCGGCAATTGCCATCTTGTAGTTTTTGGTTGTTTCCTTGAGTCGGTCCGGAACCACATTATCAATGTTTTTGATAAATATCAGGTCAGCCTTGATGTCATTTAGATTGTCCAAAAGTGCTCCGTGGCCAGCAGGTCTAAAAAGTAAGCTACCGTCATCTTCGGAAAAAGGTGTGTTGTCCATATTCACAGCGATTGTGTCTGTGGACTTTTTCTGCTGAGAATAGGTCACTTCAAATTCTACTCCGCTTGAATTTTTCAGGCTTGGTAATACTTTTCCGATTTCAGCTTTGAACTTGTCTTCGTGCTCCGGCGAAACTGTAAAATGGATTTTGACCGTGTTGCCTTTTCCCAATCCATATTGCACTCCTTCCACCAAATGTTCCTGGGCAGGGGTTCGGTTTTCGCTTGGATATTTATGAAATCTCAACAATCCTTTTGGCAGACTTCCGTATCCCAATCCCTCTTCAGATAGTAACGCATCTACGATTTTTTTATAATCTCCGGAATCCAAACATGCCTGAATGCTGCTTCCCTGAGCTTCCAATGCGGCATTGAGATCCGTGTAAAAAGCAAACTTGGGGAGATTTTGAATGAATTTTTTGGTAAAAGAGCTCTTTTCCAAATCTCCGTCTCCATCCAAAAAGGAGAATAGATCTTTGAACATCCTTGATGCAGCTCCAGAAGCAGGTACAAATTTCACGACATCAATTCTTGAAGCTCTGCTGGGATAAGTCTCCGTGAAATGAGCAAGTTGGGAATCGGAAAGGACTTGAATTCCGTCTCCCGGAGTAGCCGGTGCGGTGATTTTCAGAAATGGGAATCCATTTTCAAAGTTTTTAATTTGTTGGGCGACAGTATCTGGGCTCATTCCCTGAGCCAGAATATTTGCTTTCAAGCCAGCATCCATGGTTGATTGGGTTATAAAAGTTGTATTGGTAAGATAGCAGGCTTATGTCCTTTGCTCAAATTGAATGGAAGTTTTTTTTGTGAAAATGGAGAAGAAATCTGCTATTAAAACCCGATAGAATCAATCTTTAATCCAAACCAGATTGCTTCTATGGCTTTGCAAGTTGGAATTGAATTCGGTCTCCTGGTCTTTTTTGGGCAAGTACCCATTGGCTTTCTTCATTCAGCTGAAGAATCCGCGGATAACCTCCGGTTACCTGAGCATCTTTGAGAAGGATCAGCAACTTTCCTCCGGAGGTAAGCTGGACTGTCCCCGGATAAACTGGATTGGTCGGAAGTTCAGGAAGTTCATTTTCGAGAAGCTCAAGCAGTTGAATTCCCATTCGATTGGAAAATTGAGAGATTCTGTAGGTTTGGTTCAGCAATTTCTCTTTGATTCTCTCATTGAGCAGAAAAAAATCAGGTCCGGGATAAGCGTGAATGATTTCAGTTTGATACCAATCTGCTGACCATTTTGCTTTGGCATTATAAATCGGAGTGGTTTTAAAATCAATGGAATAGGGGATTTTTGCTCCCTTGGAAAGTTGAAAAGCATTGGTCAAACCCTCGTAAAAACTTCTTGAATCAAGGATTTTTTCGGTTTTAAATCCAAATTTTATTCCCAGGTATACTCTAGCTCCAGCTGACATAGCACCGATTTCGAGGGTGTCTTTTCCATTCAACTGCATCAAACCTGAGCTTTCTACTTCCTTCCCGTTTAATTTAATGTAGGCTAAAGCACCTGCCAAAGCGATGCAAGTCGGGGAGTCAAAGTAGATACTGAATCCGGGTTGCGAAATCTCCAAAACTGAATCGTTTTCTTGATTTTGAAGCAGGTGATTTATCCAGCGAACTGACCTAAGATCAAGGGCACCAGAAATGGGCACCCCATAAGCGGCATTTCCCCAGCGGCCTAAATCCTGAACGGAGGTGCCAGGTCCTGTCCTCAAAACTGTGGCTATTGCGATATCCCTGCTCATCGAAAAATTGGAATTGGAGGTTCTTCAAGCAGTTTTTCCATTTCTTCGGAATCAATCGGCACAAACTTGATCTGGTCCCCCGGAACCGCCCAGACAGGTGGTTTTTTTTTCGGATCAAACATCGAAATCGGGCTTCTTCCGATGATATGCCAGCCACCAGGACTTTCCTTTGGATAAATCCCAGTTTGGGTACCACCGATTGCAATAGAGCCGGCATCCACAGTGCGGTCCGGAACAGATTTACGGGGAGTATGAAGTTGAACAGGAAGGCCGTTGAGGTACATAAACCCAGGGAGAAAACCGAAAAAATGCAAGCGGTATGTGACGGAAGAGTGGAGTTGGATTACCTCATTGACCCTCAACCGGTGTTCGATTGCCAATGATCCCAAGTCCTTTCCATACTCAAGATCGTAGCAGACCGGTATTTCCCAAATTCTTGAAGTCAACTTCAGTGGCTTTACTTTGAATTTTAGAAACTGATTTTTGAAAGTCTGCTGAGCTTGTTGGTTTTTCCAAAGGACACTGACTGCCGTAAAACCCTGACGAATATCCATAAAGTGAACCTGCCACTCTTTCTGCAAAAAATCTATCCAGCCCAATTGTCTGGACAACAGTGAGTCGGATGGAATTTCATTCCACCTGAGCTCCCCCAATACAGGACTGATTACGGTATAATGAGGCTTTACTTCCAAAATCGATCGCGAACAATGGGTAAAAATTCCAAGATTCCGGGGTTGTCCCCGTGAAAACAAACTGTGTCAGCATGTACTGGTTTCATCTGCCCTGAGTATGTTCTGATTTTGCCCAAGTTAATGATTGATTCCAGATGTGAATTGACCTGTTCAGTTTGTGTAAAAAGTGAATTTTCCAAGGATCGGCTTACAAGTTTGTAATTGTCCTGATATGCCCGATCTCCAAAAATTTCCAGTCGAATGGGTAGCTTCAATCCTTGGGCAGCTTTTTCAAGCTCAGTATGGGGTGGTACAAATAATGGGATTTCCGGAAAATTTCTCTTCATGAAATCAACCAGAATTTCTGCAAGAAGCTTATTTTCTGCAGCATCATTATATAAAGCTCCATGAAATTTGATGTGGTCGACAGGGATATTTTGCCCATCTGCTACTTCCCTAAAGAGCCCAATTTGATCCCAAAGGCTTTGGATTAATTCATCGGGCTTGAGCACAACTGATTTCCTTCCAAAATTTACCAGATCCGGATAGGAGGGATGAGCGCCCGCTTTTTTTCCTGATTTTCTTACCAATTCCAAAGTGGCATTGATCGTACTTCGATCTCCAAAATGTCCTCCACAGGCCACACTTGCCAGATCAATCAAAGGGATGACTTGAGCTTCATTTGGCATTCCTTCACCCAAGTCGCAATTTATTGTGTAGGAATTATTGGGCATGATTTGAGGGTACTGGAGCACAGTTGGATAAGAAACTTTTAAATGAAGTTAAAAATAGCGGGACCAATTCAAATTTCCTTTTTGGGTATTGATCTGATTTTTGGTGTTTTTTATTTTCGGGGATAGTTCACTTAAATCTGAAAAAAATGGGAAAAGGAGACATTAAGTCAAGAAAAGGCAAAGTCCATAGGGGAACATTTGGGGCCAACCGACCAAGGAAAAAGCAGAATAAGTTGGCAAGGAAACTGAAGTTGAAACTGGATAAAGCCTGAAAAATAAAGCGAGGACCAAACCTAGGTCCTCGCTTCGATTATATTCTTGGGAGAATTTCCACTACTCTGGCTGTTTCAGGGTCAACCACCACCCGAACATCAGCTAATCCGCTGTCTGTACTTTCAAAAATTACCAGATAATTACCGTTAGTCCAGGCCGTGACTTCGGCTTTTTTCCAGTCACTGATGACCGTGGCTTTCATATCTGCTGTTAGAGCGTTGTATGCGACTTCCCGATATACATCCAAAGAATCTCCGTCGTCTTCCAGACAGCCAAAAGAAACAGACAAAAGGCCGATAATCAGAAGTAGTGTATAGATTTTTCGCATTGTTATTTTGGTTTAGGATATGGACGCTTTTAACTACCGGGATGTTACTCCGGTGATTCCAAATCTGATATTTTTTATCAAAAAAATCATCGGTCTCTAACTGAAAATTACTTGGAATCAAAAAGCCAACTTCCTAAAACCTCATGAATCCATTGGAATCCAGCAGGGAATTTTAACTCAATGTTTGACAAAAATTGATATATGAGGGTCTGGCTAAGGAAATTGCAATTCGGATTTGCTTATAA
>DATIAI010000399.1:0-4231 GCA_035458065.1 Algoriphagus sp.
GGATCATGTCTACAAGTACACTGATACGGATAATGATGGTAAGGCTGACAAGAAAGAACTTTTTGCCACAGGACTAGGCAAATCAGGAAATGTGGAGCACCAGACCAGCTTTTTGACCTGGACGATGGATAACTGGATGTACAGTACTTACAATTCAAGGAGAATCCGATGGACTCCTGATGGGGTGATTCAGGAACCTACCGGAAATCCATACGGTCAGTGGGGTGTGGCTCAAGACAACTACGGTCAAGTGTGGTTTCAAGACGGTGCTGGGGGAGTTCCTCAGAACTTCCAGTTTCCACTTGTATATGGGAATTTCCGAGTTGAGGGTCAATTTCAGGAAGGTTTCCGAGTGCCATATAGCTTAGTGAAACTAGCGGATTTCGAACCTGGAATGCGGGAAACAAAACCAGACGGTTCGCTTAACAATGTAACAGGATCGGCCGGAAACGATGTGTTTCGAGGAGATAAACTGCCGAATGAACTGATCGGACAATATTTTTATGGGGAACCTGTAGGAAGGATTATTCGCCAGGTCAAATCGACCAAAGAGGAAGGCCTTACCTATATCCAAAACCAGTACATTGATTCGGAGTCTGAGTTTATCCAATCAACAGATCCCTTATTCAGACCGGTGGACATCGCCACTGCACCAGACGGGACAATGTATATTGTGGATATGTATCGGGGAATTATCCAGGAAGGTAACTGGACACAGGAAGGCAGCTATCTTCGGACCAAAATCCAACAATACCAAATGGATGATATCGTCGGAAATGGACGAATCTGGAGATTGACCTACGACGGAATGCCGAGAAGCAAGGAAAAACCGCGGATGTATGATGAAACTACAGCGGAGCTGGTAAGACATCTGGAGCATCCCAACGGATGGTGGAGAGATCAGGCCCAACAAAACATCATTCTCAGACAGGATAAATCTGTCGCCGGTGATTTGGAAAAAATGGTGAATTCCAGCAATGAATTGGCCAGAATTCATGCGCTTTGGACTTTGGAAGGATTGAGTGCATTGAAAGTTGAGCTGGTGAGAAAATTGATGAAAGACCCAAGTCCTGCTATCAGAATTCAGGCCCTCAGAGCCAGCGAAACTCTTTATAAGTATGGAGAAAAAAGTCTTGCTGACGATTACCGAACCATGGCAAATGATTCGGACCCAAGTGTTGCAATTCAGGCTTTGCAAAGTGCTTATATTTTAAAAATAGAAAACGCAGATAAACTGCTTCAATCCAGCCTAAAAGCCAACCAATCGAAAGGGGTCCAGCTTGTTTCCACTCAACTTTTGGAAAGAGATGAAGAAGCCAAGAAGTTGGCCTCTACCCAATATTCTCCAGAGCAACAAGTGCTTTTTGCCAAAGGCAAAACCATCTTTGACAGCTATTGCTCCACCTGTCACGGAGTGAAAGGACTGGGTACACCGACCGGGGGAGGAAACCTCATCGCTCCGGCATTCTCAGGTTCACCCCGAATCTTGGGACATCCCGAATATGCAGTTAAAACTCTCCTTCATGGCTTGACCGGTTCTATTGAGGGAAAAGAGTATGAAGGCGTTATGATCCCAATGAATACCAATGACGACCAATGGATTGCCTCGGTGGTTTCGTATATCCGAAATGAATTTGGAAATAAAGGAAGTTTTGTGGATGCTGAATTCGTGGCACAAGTCCGTAAGGAAACTGAATCTAGAAAATCGAACTACGGTTATGATGAACTGATTTCAGAAATTCCGAAGGCACTTTTCCCCCAGGATACCTGGAAAGTGACTGCGAGCAGCACCGCCCTGCAGGGAGTGGGTTCCACCAAAGATCCTTCTTACGCGTTTAGCTTCAAAGGCTGGAAAACCGAAACGCCACAGGACCCGGGAATGTGGTTCCAAGTGGAGCTTCCAAAAGAGCAGAATCTAGCCGAAATACAGTTTGACTCTGGAGAAGAGCAATTCCCGAAAAAGTATACTGTTTCAGTCTCTTCCGACGGTAATAAGTGGACAGAAGTTGGAACCGGGAGCGGTGAAAAGGGAATCAATACAGTACGTTTGAACGGTCAATCAACCGGCAAATTTGTAAAGATTCAAGCGGCAGAGAAAGGGGAACAGCCTTGGGCCATGAAAAAACTGACTCTTTTTGCCAGATAGAAATTTGAAATGGAAAAAACGACAGCCCGATACTCTCAAGTTCGGGCTGTTTTTTTGTCAAGAGGTGAAAGTTGAATTTTCGGAGGCAGAAGTTTTGAGATTTTCTGAGCTGCTGAAAAATAAAAGCTAGCTGGTTTCAAATCCTGCCAGAGTTAAGAGAAAATTCAATAAATCACCGGGCAAAAAATTCCTTGGGCGATAGAATTGGCATTTTCCCGTCTGCATAGTTAAAGTCTTTTTTATCTCTTGTGATCAAGAAATCCATGTTGTTATCCAGGGCAGTATAATATTGAAGGCCATCTTCTTTGCCCTTGAAATCGGAATTCATAGAACTTTTAAAGGCTTCCTTTCCGCCAGAGATGACTTTGCAGAACTCCACAAATTCCGTCAGTTTCCCCTTAGCATCAGGCAATTTGTACCTTTCAAATGCTAAATAGACTAGAGTTCCTAAGGACAATTCGGAAATAAAAAGATGTGCATCTCCATCATTTACCAAAGCAAGGAATGGCATTGAATCATGAACAAAAGGTTCCCGATTTGCCACTAAATCGAGCGCAACATTTGTGTCCAAAAAAATCCTATACATATTTCTTATTTCTATGTTCCTGGATCAATTCTTTGTCTGACCTTTCTAAGGATTGAATAGGAGTCTCCTTTTTAAGTCTTTCCAGAAATCGAGCAGCAGCCAACTGTTCAGGAGTTTTTTCGATTTCTGGGTTTTCCTTTGAAAATACCTCCTCAAACATCTTGGAAAGGGAAATGCCTTTGCTGGCAGCTTTTTGTTTTGCCTTTTCTACGATTTCTTTTTCTACGGTTAAAGTGAGTTTGGTTTTCATGATTACACGTGTTTGAATTAAATATACGTGTGTTTTCCCAAAAGTTTTCCATCCTTTGGCTTCAGGATGTTTTAGAGTACTTTTCGAGACGATATGAATCCTGCAGAAAAACACGCCGAACTCCTCAAAACCACCGCCAAGCGATTGGGGTTTGACTTTTGCGGAATTGCTAAGGCGGAGTTTTTAGAATCGGAAGCACCTCGTTTGGAGAATTGGCTCAACCGGAATTATCAGGGTAAGATGGGATACCTAGCCAATCATTTTGACAAAAGACTCGATCCCACCAAGCTAGTGGAAGGTGCCAAAACGGTCGTCTCTCTCATCTACAATTATTATCCAGCACAAAAACTTCCTGAAGAAAAGTCGGATATCAAGCTTGCTAAATATGCTTACGGGGCCGATTACCATGAGGTAATTCGAGTCAAGCTCACCGAGTTTTTGGAAGTCCTTCGGGAAGAAATCGGTGAAATCCAGGGTCGATCTTTTGTCGATTCTGCACCGGTCATGGAGCGGCAATGGGCGCAGAGAGCTGGATTAGGCTGGATTGGGAAAAACAGTCTCTTGCTAAATCGGGAAATGGGAAGTTTTTTCTTTTTGGCCGAGCTGATCATTGACTTGGAAGTTTCACCCGACCTTCCTTTAGCGAAAGATTACTGCGGCACTTGCACTGCCTGTATTGATGCCTGCCCGACTGATGCCATTGTGCAGCCGGGAGTGGTGGACGGTTCACGATGTATTTCCTATTTGACTATTGAGTTGAAGGAAGCCATTCCGGTTGAATTTTCAGGGAGAATGGAAAATTGGTCATTTGGTTGTGATATCTGCCAGGACGTTTGTCCATGGAACCGCTTTTCCAGACCAAATCAAGAGCCTGATTTTCAACCCAATTCTGAACTGGCAGAATTTTCAAATCGGGATTGGCTTGAATTGACGGAGGAAACTTTCAAAAGGGTTTTCTCTAAGTCTGCGGTGAAACGGACAAAATTTGCTGGGTTGAAGCGGAATCTGGATTTTTTACAAAAAGAAAAAGGGAGCTGAATCAAATCCCGCTCCTTTAATGATCAGATTTTTTGGATTATCTCAGCTTTAGGATCACACGTTTTTTGTTGTCCTTAAGCCACAGCTCTCCTCTGGATAGCTGATAAAATTCCACTCGACGGAGGGTTTCAAGCAGTTTGTTTTCGAATGCTTGGTTTTGGCAAGCCATCATAGTAGAGGCAAGATTTCCAAATTTCAGGGAATGCTTTTT
>DATIAI010000400.1:0-6255 GCA_035458065.1 Algoriphagus sp.
TTTCCGGATTTCTGTCTTTGGAATATGAAATTGGGGAATCCACTGGATTTGTAGCCGGGCTCAGATATTCGGGTTATTCCCAGTTGGGACCCGACACGGTGTACCAATACAACCCCAATGCACCGATAAGTGAAGGTGAAATTACTGGAGAAACGCCTTTTCCATCAGGAAAAATCAAGACTTACTCAGGTCTTGAGCCCAGATTTTCACTCCGTCAAAATCTCAATCCTACACTTTCGGTCAAACTAAGTTATGCCCGGCTTTTTCAATACATCCAATCGGTATCTAATACTTTCGGGCCGACTCCTATTGATCTTTGGCAGCTGAGCACCACCTATATTCCGCCCCAGCGGTCAGATAATTTTTCCCTTGGTATTTTCAAAAACTCCAAGGATAACAAGTGGGAATATTCGATCGATGCATTTTATCGAACCAGCCAAAATCAGGTGGAATACCGCGATTTTGCGCAGATTTTCTTAAATCCACACATGGAAACGGAGCTGGTTTTTGGAAATGGGGAAGCGTATGGAGCGGAATTTTTGATCAAAAAAAATCTTGGAGTCGTGACCGGATGGCTGGCATATACCTATTCCCGTTCATTTTTTACTTCAGTCAGCAATTTCGAGGAGGAACAGATCAATCAGAATGAGCAGTTTCCGTCCAACTATGATAAGCCACATGAGGTTAATTTTATCCTGAGCCGAAAGATGTATCCCCGGGGATTATTCAACTTTTCGGTCAATTATGCCACAGGTCGGCCTGTGAGTGCGGTCAATGCGTCCTACATTCTAAATGGTGGCTTGATGGTTCCGGATTATTCCCAAAGAAATCAATACCGGATTCCGGATTATTTCAGAGTGGATGTATCCTATACTGTGGAAAAGGTGTTTTCCAAAAAGGGAGATAGTTTGAATTTCAGTATTTACAATTTATTTGGCAGAAAAAATGCCTATTCGGTTTTTTGGAAAAAGGACGGTGATTCCCAGCAGTTAAGACCATATCGTTTGGCGATTTTGGGATCGATTTTTCCATCTATTACATATAGTATTCAATGGGGAGGTAGTAATGAATAGGATAAAAATTTCAGGCTTTCTGGTGCTATTTCTAGCTTTTAACTCTTGTGTGGAGCGTGTTGATTTTCCCCTGAAAAAAACAGAAAGAGAGCGGTTGATTGTATCCGGGACTTTGACGGATTTGGATGAGCCGCAGGTGGTCTTTCTCTCCCAAACAACCTCCAATGCAAGAGAACCGCTATTGGTGGATGTGGAAAATGGATATTACACACTGGATGATTTACCAAGACCTTTGCAGGGGGCCAGTGTTTCGCTATATGACGAAGTATTTGGAGGGACTTGGAATTACAGTGAAACCAAGCCCGGAGTTTATGTACTTCAAAATTTCTTTCACCGTTCACCTGACTCCAGGTATTCCTTGTATATCGTAGTAGGTGATCGGCAATATGTCTCCGAACCACAATCCATCCCCGAGGTGATCGGCACGGACGAACTCAGTTTTTCATTTGAGCGTACCAGATTAGACGACAATCCGGATGCAGCCCAAGTTGTAATTCGGTCGGAAGTTACCCTTCCCCAACAAGTTGGAGATTATTACCTTCGTTGGGCAGTGGATGAGGCTTACTACTGGGATTTGACATTTTTTCCAAATCCATTCAATACTCCTCCGCCACCCTGTGTGGTGTTTGGGTTTCCTGATCCAGAGCGAATAACCTTGATCAATGGAGATTTATTGAATCGTCCCGGAGCAAAATCCACACAGATTGTCACAAAACGATTGGTGGATCAGTCTTTCCTCAGTAGGCATTATTTCAATGTCCACCAGTTGAGTATCTCAAAGGAGGCCTATGAATATTGGAGAAGAGTGGGAGAATTGGTCAATAACACAGGATCTGTCTTTGATACCCCGCCAGCTCCAATCAAAGGAAATTTCCACAATATCAATGATCCGGAGGAAGTAGTGCTGGGTTACTTTGAAGTGGCTAAATCAAAAGTCACCCGGATCTACACCACTTTTGCGGATGTTCCATTCTTTTTGGAAAAAATCTGTGAATATCAACCCGGAAAAGCCAGGGCGTCCTATGATCCAAGGTGCCTTTCTTGCAATGTTTTCCCAAACAGTCAGATGGAGTTTCCGGAGTGGTGGTTTGACCAATGAGAGGAAAAGGTTGGAAAGTGGTGTCAGGCTGAACACCTGAGCGACGAGAGTCGCGAAGTCGAAGCCCTTTTTTCTAATAAGTGGTAAATGGTGGGTAGCAAGTGGTCAACTCAAAACTTTCACCATAAATGCAGGAATTTTCCTCCAAAAAATACCCCTCCCCATGGACCGGAGAGGGGTAATTCTACAGAGAATGGACTATAAACTCTGGTTTAAAGTCACTTTTTCATTCCCATATAATCCACGACAAAGTAGCTCATCACACGCATCCCCAGCACAAATCCACCTTCGTCAATATAGAAGTCAGGAGTATGGTGGGAGGGAGTTTTAGTCGGGTCGCCTCCTTTTTTCATTCCTCCTAGGGAAATAAACAAGCCCGGCTTTTCACGCTGGAAAAAACTGAAATCCTCGGCCCCGGTGATCAATGGATTGGTGATGACATTTCCATCGCCAGCTGCTGCCAGTACGGTTGGGCCCATGAGTTCCGTTAGTGCAGGGTCGTTTACCGTAGCAGGGTAAAGTTTGGTAATGTTGACGTCCGCTTTTCCTCCTGCGCTTTCAGCAATGTTGGTGGCGATTTCTGTGATTCTTTTGTGTACAAGATTTTGTTGCTCATCTCCAAAGGTTCGGATGGTGCCGATCATTTCGACTTTTTCCGGAATGATGTTATGGCGGATTCCTCCATGGATAGCCCCCACCGTCACAATAGCTGGCGCAGTGGTGATGTTTACATTTCTGGAAATAATAGTCTGTAGACCATTGATGATCTGAGCGGAGGTGACGATTGGATCGACTCCTGACCAGGGAGAAGCACCATGCGCTTGTGTACCGTGGACGGTGATTTCGAGATTATCCACCCCTGCCAAAGCAGGACCAGACCGATAGCCGATTTTCCCAACCTCCATCTGCGAACCGATATGCAGTCCAAAAACTGCGTCCACGTCTTTCATCACTCCTTCCTCGACCATTTGCTTGGCACCCCAAGTGGTCACGCCTTCTTGATAGATTCCTTCCTCAGCGGGTTGGAAGAGGAATTTGACCGTACCCTGTAGCTCATTTTTCATCCCTGCCAAAACTTCCGCCACTCCCATCAAAATTGCCACGTGAGTGTCGTGTCCGCAGGCATGCATTACTCCGGTTTCCTGACCGTTGTAAGTTGCGGTCACAGTCGATTTGAATGGCAAATCCACCCGCTCAGTCACTGGTAAAGCGTCCATGTCCGCGCGAAGGGCGACAGTTGGGCCCGGCTTACCGCCTTTTAAAATTCCCACAACCCCGGTTACGGCGACTCCTTCCTGCACTTCAATACCCAAGGCACGGAGGTGATCTGCGATCATTTTTGCAGTTCGGACTTCATTGTTTCCGAGTTCCGGATTTTTGTGAATGTCCCGTCGCCATTCGATTACTTTAGATTCGATAGACGCTGCTTTTTTGTCAATTTCGGGACGAAGTTTGGTTTGTCCCATGGCAACACCACTGAGCAAAACCAGTGGTAGAATTAATTTTTTCATAAAATAATAAGGTTGATGGTTTAGGGTAGCGGTTATTTGGTTCTGTTAAAATAAGGATAGAAGTGGTTAAATTTCTCTTCTCATTTGGGTTAAATCGGGGAAAGAGAGAACTTTTCCTTCGGATTTGACTTTTAAGGTTAAATAATCAGCTATGAACTTAACCAATAAAATCGCCGTCGTCACCGGGGTAAGCAAAGGAATCGGACTAGAACTTGTCAAACAACTCATCGAAAAAGGTGTAATCGTTGCAGGTTGGGGCAGGACAAAACCTGAATTTACTCATGACAATTTTCACTTTTTCTCCTGTGATGTGTCAGTGGAGGATCAGGTAGAAAAGGCCTACATGGCCACTGTTTCCAAATTGGGTTTTGACATCAGGATTTTGGTGAACAATGCCGGGTTTGGAGTAGCAGGTACTTTTGAAACCATGTCCTCCGAAGTTTGGAAATCCATGTTTGACACCAATGTTCACGGTATTTTCTACGTCAGCAAAAGACTTATTCCGGGAATGAAGGCCGCAGACGAGGGACATATTATCAATATTGCCTCTATTGCCGGATTGAATGGGGTAGCGAATTTTGCTGGATATGCCGGGACAAAGCATGCCGTAAGGGGAATTTCTCATTCGATGTACATGGAATTGAGAGATTTTGGGATCAAAGTTTCTACCATCTATCCGGGGTCTATTCAGACCAACTTCTTTGATAAAATTGACGGAATGCAAGCTCATGAACACATGATGCGTCCGGTAGACGTGGCCCAAACCATTGTGCAAACCCTGGAAACCCATCCAAATTACTTTGTGGCGGATGTGGAATGCAGGCCGCTGAGACCGAAAGGGAAAAAGTAAAAATGGTAAGTAGTTAGTAGTAAGTTGTGGACTTGCCACGACTTACCATTAGCCACTCACAGTTTAAAGAAAATAGCGGAAACCAATTTTTGAAAAACAAACCTTGCGCAAAGAAACGCATTCCCTATTTTTGCCAAGACCTGACCAAAGGGGATTTCGCCCCTGCCATGCGGGTGATTTTCTCTTTGGTCCTTCCTTTTTATGTCACTCGAAGTCTTCCAGCTCAGTAAACTTTACGGTTCCCAAAAAGCTCTTGATAATGTGAGCTTTTCCGCCGCGCCCGGGAGAATTTTGGGTTTCCTGGGCCCAAACGGCGCCGGGAAATCCACCACCATGAAAATCATCACCGGATATTTGCAAGCAGATTCTGGGGAAGTGAAGATTTTGGGAGAAGATGCACTGGAAAACCCGAAGAAAATCAGTCTGAAAATCGGCTATTTACCCGAACACAACCCCCTGTATTTGGACTTGTACGTTCGGGAATTTCTGGAATTTTCAGGTGGATTATACGGAATGAAATCATCTCAAATCCGTGAGCGGGTCAAAGAACTGGTCGATAAAACCGGCCTCGGTTCCGAGCAACACAAGAAAATCGGACAGCTTTCCAAAGGTTTTCGACAGCGGGTGGGATTGGCAAGAGCACTGATTCACGATCCGCAGGTGGTGATTTTGGATGAACCCACCACAGGACTAGATCCCAATCAGTTGGTGGAAATCAGAAACCTCATCCGTGAAATTGCAGAGCACAAAACCCTGATTTTTTCCACCCACATCATGCAGGAAGTGGAGGCAATCTGTCAGGATGTGGTAATCATCAACAAAGGAAAAATCCTGGCGGCAAGTCCACTATCTCAATTAAAAGCTGGTTCCGGACAAACTGAATTGATTTTGGTGACCGAAGAAGAAATGGAATTGGAATGGTTTGAAAGGTTGGGAAAAGTCAGATTCGGAGCAAAGGGAAAAAGAGAATTGGTCATCGAAACCTCTGATCCCACAGAAACCAGAAAAGCGCTGATGCAGCTTGTTGCTGAGCGCTCCTTGAACCTGAATAGCCTAAACCAGAGCAAGAAAAACTTAGAAACCCTTTTCAGAGAAATCACCAACGCCTAATGCTAAGCCTGTTTTTGAAAGAAATAAATGCCTTTTTCGGGAGCCTGACCGGCTACCTGGTTTTGGCTTTGTTTCTGGTTGCATTGGGACTGATCGTTTGGGTTTTTCCGGAAAGCTCAGTTCTTGATTACGGCTTTGCCGATCTGGAATCGCTTTTTTCCTATACCCCTTATGTTTTTACTTTTTTGATCCCTGCACTGTCAATGCGGGCGATTTCGGAGGAGCGGAAAAGCGGAACTTGGGAGCTTTTGCGGACCTCTCCACTTTCTTTGGTTCAGATTATTTTGGCAAAATACCTGGCTTTGTTGGCTTTGGTTTTCCTGGCAGTTTTGCCTACACTACTTTATGCATTCAGTATTGTCCAGCTTGGAGATCCTGTTGGAAATCTTGATCAGGCAGGATTTTTTGGAAGTTGGATCGGACTGTTAATGATCGGAGCGACCTTTGCTGCAGTGGGCTTATTCGCAAGTTCATTGACTTCACAGCAGGTGGTGGCTTTTGTACTAGGGGTATTTCTTTGCTTTGTACTCTACTTTGGATTTACGGCTTTGGCAGAAATGCTGACTGGCGAAATCGCCTATTGGGTGGAGGAGTTGAGTCTGAGCTATCACT
>DATIAI010000401.1:0-9374 GCA_035458065.1 Algoriphagus sp.
CGTAATCAGGTGCTCTATTCAATTGAGCTACGAAGCCATATGGGTTTGCAAAGGTATCCATTATTATTTTTTATGCAAATACACCTCCCGAAGAAAATTTTTAGCTCCTTGGAAGGCATCACTAAACCTTAAGAATAATTAAGACCCTCAAGGGGGTAAATCCTTTGGGATTTTATATTTTTGCCCACATTCCACTGAATTGAATTCTCTTTTGATGAAAAAATTATTTACGCTGTCCCTCGCAATTTTGGCTTTTCAATTTGTGCAGGCACAGGAATCCGAAACTAAACCAAAAACTCCGATCGGAGGCCGTCCAAATATTCCAAGTGATCTGAATTTTGAATTTGGTTTCAATCAATTGACCAACCGCCCGGCTGACATTGGGATTGATTTCTTTGGCTCAAGAACTTTTAATGTTTCCTACCAGTTTCCGATTCACCTTTTTGGCAAAACCTCCGGCTTTACCTTAAATCCCGGATTTGGAGTGGGCTCCGATAAGCTCGAATTTGACAATGATGAAAACCTTTTTATCAATCCACTTCTTGGGGCAAATTCATCCAAACTGACAGATGTGACTGATGTCTATGGGGATAATATCGTAATCAAAGCAAATAATTTTTCGGCTAATTACTTTGAGATCCCGATTGACCTGAGATACCATCTCAATAAAAATAATTACAGCAAAAGCTTCAGATTCAGTGTTGGAGGTAAAGTCGGTTTCCTCTATGAAGCACACACTAAAGTGAAATACGAATCGGCAGATTTTGATAAGCGAAAAATCAAGGACTCCCAGAACTTCGGACTTGAGAAAATCCGCTATGCAATTTCTGTCAAAGCAGGATCACCAGGATTTTATGTTTGGGGAAACTTTTATCTGAATGACATGTGGCAGGCAGGCAGAGGACCATTCGCTACTCAAGCCAGTCAGGTTAATTTTGGAGTTGCAGTCTCCGTATTCTAATCTACAGGGATCATAAAAAAAGCGAGTCGAAAAATTTCGACTCGCTTTTTTTATGTCCAAATCCAGCTGAATCCCAACCAACAGATCAGAAAACCTGCCGCCCAGCCCACATAAATTTCCAATGGTCGATGAGCTTGAAGCAAAAGTCGGCAGGAAGCCACCACCCCGCATAGAACCAAGGCCCCCAAAAGCGGATAGAGCACTTCGAAAGTTGGAAACTTTCTACCCAAGACAATCACCACTGCGAGTAGTCCACCCAATCCGGTCATATGAGCAGACATTTTCCAAAAAAAGCTGATCACAGTAAGAGTTACCACGGAAATGCATATCACGGACATTCCCAACCAAAGAACTGGATCAAGGTCTGTCTTTTGGTACAAAAACCAGGTAGTCAGCAAAAAATAAAGTGTGGTAATCATAAAAGGTGCCCGGCGATCTTTCACCTCAGGCATGTGCAAACTTTTTACCGTTCCACTGAGACGTAGCCCGAATATGGTAATCATGGGAATCAACAAGGTAGACAGCACGATCAAAAAGAAAATCCTGTCTTTGAACTCCTCGGGAATACTGGTTGCTTGAGGGACAGCAAACAAAACCATCCCAAAAACCAAAGTTGGCATCAGCAGAGGCTGAAAAACGACAGAAATTACTAGAGCAAACGACCTCAGCACTACAGTTCTTTTCTTAGTCGTGCCACCGGAATTTGCAGCTGTTCCCGATATTTTGCCACAGTTCTTCTAGCGATGTTGTAGCCTTTTTTATTCAGCATTTTTACCAATTTATCATCCGAGAGTGGTCTCTTTTTATCTTCTGCATCCACCATAGCTTGTAACACAGATTTGACTTCCCTGTTACTTACATCTTCCCCACTGTCTGTAGCGATACCTTCGGAGAAGAAATATTTTAGAGGATAAACTCCAAATTCTGTCTGAATGGCTTTACTGTTTGCAACTCTGGAAACAGTCGAGATGTCCATATCAATTTTTTCGGCGATGTCCTTCAATATCATCGGACGCAGATTGGTCTCATCGCCATCAATGAAAAACTCTCTTTGATAATCCAAAATCGCCTCCATTGTTCGCAAAAGCGTATTTTGTCTTTGCTTGATGGCATCGATAAACCACTTGGCTGAATCCAGTTTTTGCTTGACGAAAGTGACTGTTTCTTTTAGCTTCTTATCCTTTTTGTCACTTTTATCATAGGCATCAAACATCTCGGCGTACGATCTGGAGATCCTAAGTTCAGGAGCATTCCTTGAATTCAGACTGATTTCAAACTTTCCTCCGGAATTGGTCAGTATAAAATCAGGGATGATGTATTGGGTGCGAACCAATCCATCTGAGGTTCCTCCCGGCTTGGGATTCAGTCTGGTAATCAGATTGACAGCATCTTTGATTTGGTCTTCATCCAGATCCAGGCGCTTTTGAATCTTTGAATAGTGCTTTTTGGTAAACTCATCAAAACACTCCTGAATGATCAACAAGGCATGCATCACCACCGGATCATCCGGATGCTCTTTTCGTTCCAGCTGAATGATCAGGCACTCCTGTAGATTTCTGGCAGCAATTCCTGCAGGGTCAAAATTCTGGATTTTACGGAGGATTTCCTCCATTTCATCGATATCGGTCTCTATGTTTTGGCTGAAAGCCAAATCATTGATGATAGCTTCCAGATCGCGTCTGATATAGCCGTCATTTTCGATACTGCCGATAAGTTGCTGCCCGATAATTTTCTGGCGCTCATCCAGTTTCAAAAAACTCAACTGAGAAATCAACAACTCATGCAATGACGCCTGAGAAGAAATCGGTATTTCCCGATCCTCATCATCTGCATTGTAATTGCCATCACCCTGCATTTTATAGCCGCTGTATTCATCATCGAGATAATCATCAAGGTTGAGCTCATGATCATCCCGCCCCCTATCTTCCTCATAGGAGTCCTCAAAGTCATCCTCTTGGGTCTGCTCTGGTTCTTCATCTTTCCCCTCTTCCAAGGCGGGATTGATTTCCAATTCTTCTTCAATCCGCGCATCCAGTTCAGCAGTGGGCACTTGCAGCAGTTTGATAAACTGGATCTGCTGGGGTGAAAGCTTCTGTGAAAGAGATTGACTAAGGTTAAGCTTTTGCATTGAAATCAGTTAAATCCTCCTATTTGGGTTTAAAAAAAGCTTTTTCACACGAAAAAGCCAATCGATCAAATTTAGGAAAAAGACCCAATTTTTTGATAAAAAGGTGATTTAATCGTTTTTTTGCATTCCACTAAAAATTGGCCGGAAAAGCATTTTTTCCGATAAAAAAATCTCCAATGGCATTCAACAAACGGATCAAAATCAAGACCATCCTGGAACTAAACCCGATCGGACAAGAAATCACCCTGATGGGTTGGGTACGTACCAAAAGAAGCAACAAAAATGTTTCTTTCATTGCACTCAATGATGGCTCCATTATCACCAATTACCAGGTTGTAGCTGATCCAAATCTGATCTCTGAGGAGATTTTGAAAAAATGCAGCACGGGTGCCTGTCTGAAAATCACCGGAACTGTAGTCGAATCACAGGGTGCCGGACAAACTTCGGAGCTCAATGCTAAGTCCATTGAGATTCTGGGAGAAGCTGATCCAGAAAAATATCCGCTACAACCCAAAAAACACTCACTGGAATTTCTGAGAGATATCGCCCACTTGAGAATGCGTACCAATACTTTTGGGGCAGTTTTCAGAGTGAGACATGCCTTGGCTTTTGCGGTTCACAAGTATTTCAATGACAAAGGCTTCTTCTACATCCATACGCCGATTGTGACTGCCTCTGATGCAGAAGGTGCAGGGGAGACCTTTAAGGTAACCACTTTTGAACTTGGAAATCCTCCAAGATCCGAAGATGGCAAGATTGATTACAAACAAGACTTCTTTGGAAGAGAGACTAACTTGACGGTTTCCGGTCAATTGGAAGGTGAATTGGCAGCGATGGCGCTTTCTGAGATATATACCTTTGGGCCAACCTTCAGAGCGGAAAACTCCAACACCACCAGGCATTTGGCGGAATTCTGGATGATTGAGCCCGAAATGGCTTTCTACGATGCAGAAGACAACCAAAACCTGGCCGAGGATTTCTTAAAATATATCATCCAATACGCCCTGGACAACTGTGCTGAAGATCTCAACTTCCTGGCTCAACGGGCTCAAGAAGAGGAAAATACCAAACCCGCTGACCAAAGGAGCGAACTGGGATTGATCGAAAAGCTGAAGTTTGTGGTGGAAAATGAATTTGTAAGACTGACCTATACCGAAGCAATCGACATTCTGAGAAACTCCAACCAAAACAAGAAGAAGAAATTCCAGTATCTAATCGAAGAATGGGGGGCTGATCTCCAGTCTGAGCACGAGCGATATTTGGTGGAAAAGCATTTCAAAAAGCCGGTGATTTTAACGGATTATCCTAAGCAGATCAAGGCTTTTTACATGCGTCAAAATGAAGACGGCAAAACTGTCGCTGCAATGGATATCCTGTTTCCGGGAATTGGAGAAATCGTCGGAGGTTCACAGCGAGAGGAAAGACTCGACCGATTGACTCAACGAATGGAGGAAATGCACATTCCTCAGGAAGAGCTTTGGTGGTACTTAGACACCCGAAGATTTGGCGCTACTCCTCATGCAGGATTTGGATTGGGCTTTGAACGGATGGTGCTTTTCGTGACAGGCATGGGGAATATTCGAGACGTAATCGCCTTCCCAAGAACTCCTGGAAACGCGGAATTCTAACAATTCCATTATTCTTATTTTTCACTAATGAAAATACCCTCAATAGCTATTGAGGGTATTTTCGTTTTAGGTAGATTTTTAAATCAACTCACCACCTTCACTCTCCTTGCCAAAGGAATACAGAGGATACTGAAGAATATGGCCAAATACCCAACAATATGGAAATTGGTCAGTTGGCCTGCTTCGTTTTCTCCAATTATCAAACCGGCAGCAAGAGAAGCCAATCCTGCAGCCAATTGCTGAACAGCAGAATTAAAGCTCAGGAAACTTCCACGGTTCTCGGATTTGGCAGTTCCAGTGATTAATGCAGCAGCAGGCACGAATCGTCCGTTTGATGTCACAAAAAACATCGTGGTCACCATCAAGACATAAGGAATCGGTGTAATTCCCAAATGAGTGATAATACCGATCGGAATCAGATTGAGCAGCATGAAAATCGTGAAGATCTTCAACTTCCCATGCTTATCAGCCAGCTTTCCAACCCATGGAGAAGTGAAAATGGTAAATGCTCCTCCGGCGATATAGATATAGGTCAATTCCATTTCGGAAAAGCCAACATTCGCCACATTATAAGGACTCAAAAAAGGAATGATCATAAACTGCCCAAACATCATCATCACGGAGAGTGTAATGGCCCGCATCTGATTGCTGTTGCTTGTCACCCTGGAAATCACCTCGAGAGGATGAGGTCTTTTGATTTCTTTACCCAAATGGTCCCGAATCGGGGGAATAAATTTAAAAATCATACCAAAACTCAGAATACTAAGTCCCGTCAAAATAAAAAATGGGGTATGCCAATTGGAAAGACTCGCCAAAAACAAACCCAAAGGAACTCCCATCACCGAAGCAAAAGAAAATGCCGCCATGACCAAACCCATTGCTCTCCCTCTTCTTTCGTCCGGAATTACATCTCCGATAATAGCCAAAATCAAAGCAGAAGTCAGTCCTCCAAAAACTCCGGAAATCACCCTTGCTGCCAAAAGAATACCATAACTTGGAGAAAGGGCACAGCCCAAAGTCCCAATGGTAAAGCCAACATACACCCAAATCAGGATCTTTTTACGGTCAAACCGATCCAGAAAAAATGCCCCAAAGAAGCTGGAAATCCCCGCACTAAAGGTATATGAGGACACCAGAAAACTGAATTCACTTGGGCCGATATCAAAGATTCTCATCAGTTGAGGCCCAAGTGGCATGAGAATCATAAAATCAACGATATGAATGAAGTTGATGGCAGCGAGCGTCCAGAGAAGCGCTTTTTCTTTTTGCATGGGAAAAATCTATGGTTATGAAACCCTCTTGTTAAAAATTAAGTTTTGGCATCTGAGCATTTTTTCAGGAAATATTCAGACGAATGAAGGTTTCAGGAATTGCTTCAATTATGTCAGTTGCAATTGTTCCCCTACGTTTATTTTTTCCGGCAATTTCACCTGCAAGTCCATGTTGATATACACCGCAAATCATGGCTTGTTCGGGACTATAGCCCTGTCCAAGAAATGAGGTGAGCATTCCAGTCAGCACATCTCCAGAACCGGCAGTTGCCATAAATTGGATACCTGAAGAATTGAAAATTTGACGACCGTCTGACAAGCAAATCACTGAATTCGCCCCCTTAATCAGGAGATTGAGTTTCCATTTTTGACAGAACTTGGAAGCTTTTTCAAGTCGGTCTAAATGATTTTCAGATCTTCCAAGAAATCTGTCAAATTCTGCCAAATGGGGAGTTAGGATGCTTTCCTTTGGAATCAAAGGAATCAAATCTGGATGGAGAGCAATCAGTGTAATGGCATCTGCATCCAGTACAATTGGCTTGGAATAGAGCTGAAAGAGGGCTTTCATAACCTCTGCTTTTTCTTCCAAACCCAAACCTGGCCCAACGCCTAATGCATCAAATACTGACAGCGCTTGCGGTAACGAAAATAGGCACATCGCTTCAGGAACAGCCACTTGGAGAATCTGTCTTTCCCCCTCTGGAACAAAAGCTGTCACTAACCCAGTACCAGTACGAAGTGATGCTTTGCAGGAAAGTACTGCCGCTCCCATTCTGCCTTTACTTCCAGCCAGGATCAAAATTTTACCAAAGTCTCCTTTATGTGAAAACCGATGAAACTTTCGATGAAATGCCCCAAGATCTCTTTCCCTCAGGAAAAAGTGAGAAGTATCAAAGGAATCGTATTCTTCTTCGCCAATTCCGATATCACCCAGAATCAATTCCCCGGTTACATTTCCATGCTCGGGAAAAAGTAGCGAGAGCTTCGGAAACGCAAATGTGACCGTATAATCAGCCTCTACACAAGCACCGCTTAGAAGATCATCCGACGGTAATCCACTTGGAATATCCACTGAAACCACCAGCCCGGAAAATGAATTGATACGTTGAATTATCGATTTTGCCTCCGCTCTAAGCTCCCCTTTTAAGCCAACACCAAGAAATGCATCAATCAAAATCCCATCGGATTTGGGATCAAATTCATTCCAAAATTTAACATCAATCCCTTCTGATAAGAGATTGAAATTCTTCAAAGCGTCAGGACTGAGTTGGTCAATCTCAGTGAAACATTTGAAAACAGTAATTCGGAAGCCGGATTTATACAATAATCTGGCAATGGCAAATCCATCACCTCCATTATTTCCTGCTCCGCAGAATATCAAAACCGGAGTATCAGTTGCAAATTTTTTACTGTTCCACCAGTCTACAAAAGCCAATGCAGCTCTCTCCATCAGCTCAAGACTGGAAATTCCATTCCTTAAAATATGAGCCGCATCAAGTTCTTTGACCTGTTTGCCTGAAAGAATTTTAAGCATAATCAGGCGATTTGAGTAGACAAGGACCGTTTGGGTATAGTGACCAACAGCAAGAAACCCAGTCCAACAACGAAGAAAACTCCCAATGACACCGCACTATTCCTCATACTTCCCGTGAGCTGCTCAATAGCGCCATAACTGAAAGTCCCAATGACTATGGCCAATTTTTCAGTTACATCGTAAAAGCTGAAAAAGGAAGCATGGTCAGTAGTTTCTTCCGGAATTAGTTTGGAAAAAGTAGAACGGGAAAGCGATTGTATGCCGCCCATCACCATCCCCACGACAAAAGCCAGTGCATAAAACTCATAGACAGAATATACAAAATATGCCGCCCCACAGATCCCTATCCAAATCAGGACCATAATCATCAAACTGATTTTATTGCCAAAGAACTTCGATACAAAAGCGAAAAGATAGCTACCTCCTATTCCGACAAATTGAATGATCAAAACTGTAAGAATAAGCTGATCTCCGGGGAGACCTAGCTCCTTGTCACCAAAAGAAGCCGCCAAATACATCACCGTCTGAACTCCCATGGAATAAAAAAAGAAAGAAGCCAAAAATCTTTTCATCACCGGAATTTCCTTAACCTGTGAAAAAACTTTTCTGATTTCCCTATATCCCTTCAATAGGAACTCTCGCTGGATTTCTTTTTTGAATGGGTTTTTAGGCAATAACCGAAAAGGAATTTGAGCAAAACCAGCCCACCAAATCCCTGTAATTAAGAATGAAAATCGGGCAGCAAAACTTCCTTCAGGCACCCCAAACAAATCCGGAAATTGAATCATCAAAAGGTTAAAAATCAGCAAAATCACACTTCCTATGTATCCTAAGGCAAATCCCCGGGCACTAAGAAAATCATACTCGTGCTCTTCAGCAATTTCTGGTAAGTAGGCATTGTAGAAGACAATACTTCCTGCATATCCGATACTTGCCAATACACTACAAAGGATTCCAAATTCAAGATTATCCCCATCGAAAAAAAACAAACCCATACAGGAGATTGAACCCAAGTATGCAAAGAACTTCATAAAGAATAGCTTTTTACCGGATGCATCAGCGATGCCCGACAACAGGGGAGAAAAAATCGCAATGACTAAAAAAGAAAAAGAAATGGAGTAAGAGTACAGGACAGTATTGACTACTTCCCAACCAAAAAAATTAACCTTGTCTGAACCATCAACTCCTTTGGTGACACTGTTGTAATACACCGGGAAAATGGTGGAGGTGATAACCAGGCTATAGACTGAATTTGCCCAGTCATACATTGCCCAGGCACCTTGGACTTTTCTTTTATTGGAAAGTTTCAATTTCATAGTTGACAAACAAAAAAGCCATTCGCGTGGCGAATGGCTTTAAATATAAAGATTGAAATCTTAATAAATGGCTTTTGCAGTTGAAGCATAGAGCACTCGTCTTGCATCAGCATTTCTCAATTCCGTCTGAACATCAGAAACAGGACCCATTTTCACTTCATTATCCACTTTCAGGGAAATTGTGATAAGTCCTCTGTCAGATTCTGGAAGCATATCCCTTTCTTGGTTTACCCATTGCACCACTTCAGGAGCACTGATCAATACATCGTTAGCCTGGATTCTGGGTTCAGAACCATATAAACCAGTATTTTTTGGTTTACCGATAAAGATGTAAGAAATCAAAGTTTTATTCTGAAGCTTTTGTAGCTGAGTTGCCTGAGGGATCTTTTGTTCAACCAACAAATCCTGTTCTCTCAACACAGTAGTAACCATGAAGAAGAACAACAGCATGAAAACGATATCTGGAAGTGAAGCAGTTGAAACAGCGGGCTCAGCTTTCGGTTTTTTCTTAAACTTTGACATATTAATTCCCTCCT
>DATIAI010000402.1:0-2303 GCA_035458065.1 Algoriphagus sp.
GCTTTGGCCCCTGAATCGGAGGTTCTTCGGCTTTGGCAAGGTTTGGGGTATTACAGCAGGGCCCGAAATCTCCACTCTTGCGCAAAATATATCTGGCACGAATTGAAAGGGAAATTCCCCGACAATTATGATTCACTCTTAATATTAAAAGGCGTGGGAAGTTATACCGCCGCAGCAATTTCAAGTTTTGCTTTTGGAGAGGCCAAAGCCGTGGTAGACGGTAATGTCTATCGGGTGTTGGCGAGACACTTCGGTATTGGGACTGATATCGCATCCGGAAAAGCCAAAAAAGAGTTTGAGACCTTGGCTAATAATCTGATCCCCCAGGACAATCCGGGAGAATTCAATCAGGCCATGATGGATTTTGGCTCCAGACAATGCGTCCCCAAGAATCCAGATTGTGGTAATTGCCCTATCCGATCTTCCTGTTTAGCATTCAAAATGGGAATGGTGAAAGAACTTCCGGTAAAAATCAACAAATTAAAAGTAAGAGAACGAAACCTGCATTATTATGTGATTCGATGCGGAGAACACTGGGTTTGGAAAAAACGAGCTTCCGGAGACATTTGGGAAGGATTACATGATTTTCCCAATTCCGAAAATCACCCCATCACCATTGACCGGATATCTGAAACCTCTCCAAGCCTGTTACCAAAAAAGTACCGACACATTTTGTCACACCAAAAACTTAACGCCAGCTTTTCAGAACTTGAAATTCCACGAGAAAAATACCCCGAATTATCCCAATGGTGTGAAAATGAGGGATATTTCCTAGTAGCCGAAAATGAAATTGAATATCTGGCTAAACCTAAATTGATCGTGAACTTTTTGAACGATCAGGGGATTTAATTAATTTCAGTCTTTCTTATTTTTCAACCTAAACAAATAAAATTATGGCAGGAGTAAATAAAGTGATCTTGATCGGAAATCTCGGAGCAGACCCCGAAGTAAAATACCTTGAAGGTGACAAAGTCGTGGCAAAACTTAGATTAGCCACCACTGAATCCTATAAAGACCGAAATGGAAATAGAGTGGATCAGACCGAATGGCATGATCTTGAATTGTGGGATGGTCAGGCAAAAATTGCTGAGCAATACCTGAAAAAAGGCTCTCAACTCTATGTGGAAGGCAAAATCAAAACCGATACTTGGCAGGATGAGCAAGGTCAAAATAGATATCGCACCAAAATTAGAGTACTTAGCTTCACGATGCTAGGTGGAAAACCTGAAGGTATGGGAGGTAGCCAAACACCCTCGAGTGCTCCAGCAACCAACCCCAAACCGGCAGCCACTGCCAGCATGTCAAGTTCCAGCCCTGATTTGGTATTGGACGATTCCGATGATGATTTGCCATTTTGATCAGATACCCCATTCCCCTGAAATTGATTTTCAGGGGAATTGCTTATTTTTGCATCAAACATCTTTTTCTCCTACATGGACGACCCCTACCCGAGTTACTACCTGATAGCACAGATTACCGAGCCATCATTTAGTTATTTCTTTATCAATGGATTAATCTTAATTCTGCTATTGATAGGGTCAGCCCTCGCCTCCGGTTCCGAAGTGGCATTTTTCTCCCTTAATAACGAAGAGATCGCATCTCTTCAAGAATCGGATCCGGCAAGAGGAAGACAAGTTGCCAACCTGCTTTCCAACCCAAAAAGACTTCTTAGCACCATTCTCATTCTCAACAATCTGATCAATATCGGGATCGTTACTTTGACGACTTTTGTATCATGGTCATTGATGGGAATGAATGCGACCGGCATTATTGTAATTTTGGTCCAGACAGTAGGAGTAACTTTCGCTATCGTTTTCTTTGGGGAAATCGTCCCAAAAGTTTACGCCAACCAGGCAAGATCCACTTTTGCACTTTCGCTGGCTCCAATTCTTTCTTTTTTCAACTCAATCCTGAAACCAATCTCGTGGTTCTTAATGGAGTTTAGCAATCTGGTCGAAAAACGTGTAGAACAAAAAGGTTACTCGCTTTCAGTTGACGAACTGAACCAAGCTCTCGAATTGACAACTGAGGATACTCCTGAAGAAGAAAAAGAAATATTGAGAGGAATTGTGAATTTCGGGACGCTATCAGTTAAGCAAGTCATGCGAAGCCGTCTCGATATCACCGCCATAGATGTGGAGATGGATTTTCATGAGCTGATGGACAAAATCAACAAAAGCGGCTATTCCAGGATCCCCGTTTTTGAGGAAACCATAGATAATATCCTGGGGGTTTTATACATCAAAGATCTTTTGCCATTTATCGAAAGGGACGAAAACTTTGCCTGGAAAGAACTCATCCGA
>DATIAI010000403.1:0-7707 GCA_035458065.1 Algoriphagus sp.
CCATCCAAAGCTTTCGGCGAATGGAACGGTGTTGGGAAAGGATTGCGCAAAGGTGGAATACCTTGGGAATTCCAGTAATCTCATTTGGCGAAATTGGAAATCGCCGTAAGTTTCAGAGAAATAAGTGATTCCATCCTGATATGCCCCAAGGAATCGATCCAGATTGTATTTGTGCTGTGCATCATGAAAGATTTCGAGATTCACTTTGCGTCCGTCCGGCATTGCAGCTTCACCTTTTAGGACTTCATACTCAGCAGAAACAAAGGTGAAAAAAGACTGGATCGGAGTATCCTGGATGTAATGAAAATAGCGTCTGCCATTTTCCTCCCATTCCTCGTGCAAATAGCCCGGTGCGACAGCAATCTGGGAAGGAATTGTACTCACAATGGCCTCAAACTGGATAAAATCCGCGTCATCTGCGAAGAGCAATGTTCTTTCCACATAGGGATCGCGGTGTTCAGGCAAATCTTCCGGCTTTGGCGGCAGCCCATATTTCTTTCTGTCCTCATCACTATTCATTTCTGAACCCGCAGAATATCCGATTTCAGGGATGCCTCCGCTAAAGAACGTCCCGTTATAGATGAGTTCTTGTCCATACCCGGAATTTGGAAATCCTGAGGTAGTTTTCATACTGATGATCACCAAGTCGAGCGTGTCTCCCGGCAGCATAGGCTGCGGCAAAGCTGTAATTTTGTACCATTCTCTCTCTGGCTTTTTCCCAAGAATCTGAAACTTCCTTGGCTTGTATTTTAAAGGAAAAAGGTAGGGAAGAGTATCTCCGTCCATCACGACTTTGAAATCAGTCAAAGAGGTACTATTGAAATGAATGGAGTCAACTGGACTTTCAGTTTTATTTACCAATTGCACCTTGGCTTCAAAGAAGGCATTTCGCTCCATTGGAAATAGGTCAGCCTTGATGTTGACTTTGGTGATTTTGGGCTGGGGTATGCGCTCGTATTTTTTCAACTGCTCTTCGTAAGCCACCAAGCGCTCATCGACTTCATCAGAGGTCAGATATCCGTTTTCATATACAACTTGATTGTAGATATATGCACCTGATAGCAGTGCTATGATCAAGAAAGCAAAAGACAGTTTTGGAGCAGGCTCTTTCAATCGTGATTTCGCCATTTTTATTCTGCTTTTCCAAGAATCTTCCGTGCCTCGACTAAAGAAAATGCTGAAAAACAAAACCAGGAAAATTCCCCATGCAGTCCAATAAACATTGAACCAGATGAGTGCTTCGGCAAAGTGCCCCAGCCCGTTCATGTCGCTCCAGGTATAGCTGGGCTTGTAACTGAAGAAGAACAGATTGAAATTATAATCTGCAAAGTCTCTAAGGATAATCATCACCAGCCAAATGCCGATTGCAGCTGCGTGTCCGGCAAATTTGTTGTTCACAACCAAGTGAACTGCAAAAACCAGCATCACCATCTGTAAAAAGTCCGGCAATGAAATCAGGTAACTGTCGATCAAATAAACAGGAAGGTCATAATTGAAATAACCCTTCAGCGTCTGAACTACAATCCCTACTACTATCGGAAGTGAAGTCAAAATCACGCAAATGAATCCCATTCCAAAAAACTTGGAAGCGATTACCACTCCGTCTTTGACCGGGAATGTGTCATTGATCACGGAATATCCCGTGGATTTGTCCCGGTGAAGTGCCTCTCCCGTGAAGAATACCAAAATGATGAAAACGAAAATCAGGTAATCGTACCCTTTATATTCCATCAGAAAGGACGTCGAGGGAAAATTCGATACACTGTAAATGGTGTTGCCAATCCAGAAATCCAATATAAGGAAGATCATTCCACCCAAAAGAATCGACCGGAAATACACGTCCTTGAGGACATTTTGTATTTCTATTTTGGTCAAAGTGATAAAACTTCGCCACTGGTAATCTGAAGAAAAGTTCGGAATCACCCGCTTTAAAAGCCCAATAGGTGCAAGATCTGAGTCTTTTTTCTCGGAGAGTTTCTTTTGACTGGTTTGGAAAAAATAGGTGAAACTGAATCTGAAATACGAGGCCAAGAAAAAGATAATTCCTACAGTCACCCAAATGATCCTGTTCAGCAGGAGATTTCCGGTCACAGATAGCAAGAAAGTGTTTTGCTCAAAAGGTGTCAGATATCTGGTCTGAAGGTCAAATGAATTTAAGGCAAATGGGTCAATGAGCTGAACCAAATCCTTGTTTTCAATATCCTGAGCAAGAAAATTTGACAGCAAATACCCGATAAAAATCACAATCCCACCGGAATAGATTGAGCGGATATTCCGGGTGAAAATGATCAGTGCAAAGAAAATCGAACCTGCAAGCCAAAGGTTGGGAACCACCATAGTCAGCCAGGGATGCAGGTAGTTGAGCAGTGAATTGGGGCCATAACGCTCTGCATCTGTACCGAAGAGCGGTCCCAGTATGCTGCCCAGGTAAATTCCAATTAGCGCACCCAAAGAAATAAAAAGCAAAGTCACAAAGGAACCCCAAAATCTGCCCATGAAATAGCCAAACTTGGAAATCGGGTAGCTAAATAGGTAGGTGCCGGTTTTATGCTCCAAATCCCGGTAAAGCGGCACACCCATCACTGCGGATGCAATCAAAATCCCAAACAGGGAAACCAATACCAACAAATTGGCAATGACGATAGGAGAATTGTGATAGACTTTTTCGGAGGCCGGAGTATTCCCAAATCCTATCAAAAGCAAGGCTACCAAAAGTAGCAAGGCGAAATAAATCCAAGTAGCCGGACGGCTAAACCTGTATTTCAGTTCGAAAAGAAAGATATCCTTAAACATAGCGACGCGCTTAAATTGTAATCGGA
Source organism: Algoriphagus sp. (assembly GCA_035458065.1). Lineage (GTDB taxonomy): Bacteria > Bacteroidota > Bacteroidia > Cytophagales > Cyclobacteriaceae > Algoriphagus. The sequence continues at coordinate 2,820 of DATIAI010000403.1, forward strand.
TCTACTTTCCTCGAAATAAAACTGAAATAAACATCCTCAAGATCTGCCGGAACAGGTTCAAAACCGTTGCCGGGAATTTCGTCACTTTCGATTCGAAGGCTGAGTCTTCCTTCGATCAGCTTGGTGGAGATCACATGGAAATCTTTGCGGTATTGATCCAATTCCGATTTGTCAATGACTTTGCGGTAGATTTTTCCCTGTACCATGGCCAGCCCTTCTTTGGGTTTCCCCTGCATCAGCACCTCTCCAAAACAGATAATTGCCATGTTTGAGCAAAGCGTATTGACATCTTCTACGATGTGGGTAGAAAGGATCACGATTGTATTTTCTCCGATTTCAGAAAGAAGATTGTAAAAGCGGTTTCTTTCAGATGGATCCAAACCGGCAGTAGGTTCATCCACAATGATCAGGGAAGGATTTCCTACCAGAGCCTGGGCAATTCCAAAGCGTTGACGCATCCCACCTGAATAGGTGCCCAGTGCTTTTTTCCGGTCTTTGAAGAGGTTTACTTTTTGTAAAAGTGAGGCAACCAGCTCTTTTCTCTCAGCTTTATTTCCAATTCCTTTCATTTGGGCAATGTGATCAAGCATAACCTCAGCGCTGATTCTGGGATATAATCCAAAGTCCTGGGGTAAATAACCGAGCCGTTCCCGCACCGCCTGTTTGTCTTTCAGAACATCGATTCCATCCAACATGATCGTGCCAAAGTCTGCATCCTGAAGCGTAGCAATGGTTCGCATCAGGGTGGATTTTCCTGCCCCATTAGGTCCAAGCAGGCCAAACATGCCTTGAGGAACGGTAAGCGATATGTTGTTGAGTGCTTTTACTCCGTTGGAGTAGGTTTTGGAGAGGTTGTGAATGATCAATTCCATAGGAGGGCGATAAATTGTGAAAGATTGGGGTTTCTTAAAGTTTATTCTGGGAAATATGGATATGTCAAAATTTTATCTTTTTGAATATAAGCATTTGATTTAAAAGGTATTTCTTAAAAAAGGATAATTGCAGTCGATGTGTTTTGGATGCAGAATTTCCTCAGGTGGTCAACTGGTTTTAGAAAAAAATCTCTAACTAAGAATCCGTATTGCCAACTTACCCTTAACCATGAAAAAGCTCTTTATTTTCCTATTGTTAATTTGTTCGGCTGGTTTTGCGGAAGCCACAGAATTAGTTCACATGATCCAAGCCTATCAGGCGGATCGGGGGGCTTTGTCCCGACTGTATACCAACCGACTTTCTGCGGAATTTTTTTCTCGCATGGAAGCCTTCAACAAAGATTACCTCTCCTCTCTGCAGGCCCAGAATTATGGCGCACTCTCCGAGGATGGAAAAATCGATTATGTGCTTTTCCGAAACTATCTTGAAAAAGAGCTGGCTAATTTGGATCTGGACAAAAGGGCCTTCACAGAAGTTCAGTCTGTTACTGCTTTCGGAAAACCCTTAGAGGAATTTGTCACAGCCCGTCGGCGAGCAAAGCAGCCCAATTCTCAGGAGTTGGCGGCCAATTGGAATCAGGTTGCAAAATCTGTAGATGCCCAACTTAAAGGCCTGACAAGTTCCCCGAAATACGACAGTTGGCAAAAAGCTGACCTCGCCGCTTCAGCCGTGGAAGGCCTCAACAAAGCCACCAAAGAGGCTTATGATTTTTACTTCGACTATGATCCGGAATTTACCTGGTGGATGCCTGAGCCTTGGAAAAAGCTGGACGAAAGCATGAAGGCATATGCTAAAGGTTTACGGGAACACTACACCAATTCCGTGAAGGATGACGGCAGCGGAATCATCGGAAAACCGATCGGAAGGGAAGCTTTGGAAAAGCAGCTTGCCTATGAAATGATCGCTTATACCCCAGAGGAATTGATTGCAGAGGCAGAAAAGCAATTTGCCTGGTGTGAAAAAGAAATGCTGAAAGCTTCCAATGAGCTTGGCTTTGGAGATGACTGGAAAGCTGCTTTGGAAATGGTAAAAAATACCTACCTACCAGCCGGAGCTTGGCCTGAAGAAGTGGCCAGATTAGGAGAAGAGGCGATCGGAATAATGGAAGAAAATGACTGGATCACAGTTCCTCCATTGGCTAAAGAAACTTGGAGAACGACCATGATCTCAGCTGAAAGACAGCGGGTGAGTCCTTTTTTCCTGGGAGGAGAAGTGATTCAGATTTCTTATCCGACTTCTGAAATGAGCCATGAGGAAAAAATGATGTCTATGCGAGGCAATAATCCACATTTTTCCCGAGCAACTGTTCAGCACGAATTGATCCCCGGTCACCATCTGCAGCAGTTTATGAATCAGCGTTACATGACTCACCGACGTATGTTTGGTACTCCGTTTTGGACCGAAGGCTGGGCGCTTTATTGGGAGTTTGTACTCTGGGACCGTGACTTCCCAAGAGATGCCAAAGACAAAGTCGGGATGCTATTCTGGAGGATGCACCGTTGCGCAAGGATCATTTTTTCCCTGAATTATCATTTAGGCAAAATGACTCCTCAGCAATGCATTGATCTTCTGGTAGACAAAGTCGGTCACGAGTACGCCAATGCTGAAGCCGAGGTGCGCCGTTCATTTGAGGGAAGTTATGGCCCGCTTTATCAAATCGCGTACATGATTGGGGCTTTGGAGATTTATTCGATGAGAAAAGAAATGGTCGATTCCGGCAAAATGGGTGAGAAGGAATTTCACGACCTGATCATGACTCAAAATGCCATGCCGATCGAAATTCTCAGAGCGAAGGTCACCGGTAAACCTTTGGACAAAAACCATAAAGCCAGTTGGAAGTTTCTGGATTAATGGATGATTTTAGAAGGATGTAGGAGAAATCCTCACGGAATAATGTAATTCTTAAAAATTATAACTAATTTCGTCGCATGAACTACCTGGGCACATTCGTTTATTTACTTTTTTTGGTTTTACTACTTGGGCTGTTTATAGCAATTGCTTGGTTGATTTTTTTCAAAAGCTGGAAAGCCTGGAGACAATTCCGAAGAAGTTAAACAGAAAAAGGAGGCGAAACGGCCTCCTTTTCTTATTCTAACTAAATGCAAATTTTAGAATTCTTGTGGTAAGTTTTCGGGAGATTGTTTGAGGGTAAAAATGATGACTCCGTTTTTTCCTTTTTCTCCGAATTGAACCATCGCGGTTTCTCCTTTAAGCACTTCAAGACTCTCGATATTATTTGGATCGATTTTCTCGAAATCAGTAAATTCTTCGTATCCACCTTTTTTGGTTTTCAGGATATATAGGGGGGCTGCATCTGGATTGTTTTGATCCATTTGAATGTAGACCCTCGATTTTGTATCATCTGAGAGAGCTGCTACACCGGGACCACTAACTGAAGAAGTAGTGCCTATGGGTCTGCCTATTCTGTATTTTGTCCCAGTGGCCAAAGTCGGACTTATATCGCTGAGTGTAGTGTAGGTCCGTGAAGTTTTAAGGGTCGCTTGTTGACTTTCAGTAAGCTCATTTTTGATGGCGACCAAAGTGGTTAGTTGCTTTTTCTTCAATTGATTTTCCAAGGCAAGGACTACATCCATTTGCTTGGAAACGGCATCCGCATTTGGCTTTGGTTGTGCCAAAAGTGCTTTCAATTTTTCAGTAGCGGCATCAAGATCCCATTTTAGGGTGCTGAAGTCCGAGGCATTTACACTGTGAATCTTTTTGATTTTCTCTGCCTGTGCGTCGGAAAGGGAGATTTTGTCCCGGTTTTTCATCACAAGGTCGGCAGAGTAGAGGTACTCTTGGAACATGTCCTGGGCGTGGGTCACTCCGCCAAGGAAAACCAAAAGTATGGCTAAGGTCTTTTTCATAAGTTTTAGATTTTAAGTGAAGTTGGTTTAGTATTCAGCAAGTAAAGATTCGGTAGGGGAAGTCCAGATTTCGAGGTATGTGCTTTCTTCAATGAGAATTTGAGGTTCTTGATTTTCGCTTTTCTCCAATGTAATGATGATCACATCTGAGGCAAGTGGAACTTGTTTTTCTTCTTCCGGCAATAAGAAAAAGCCAAGTAGAAGAGTGGCTGCAATCCCCAAAGGAATCCACCAGTTTCGCTGTTGTTTTTTTGGAAGTTCAGGAAAATCCGGAACTGGGATTTCCCGGTCCTTTTCCTTCATGGCCTGAAAAAAGGCCGTTAAATCTGGTTCTTTATCTTGAATCATAATTTTGCTTTTTTGATGGTATTAATCCCTCAGTTCCGAAATCTTTCTGGATAGAAACCTTAAAGGATTTTTCGGTTTCGATCCATTCTTTTAGCCTTTTCTTTCCCCGATCGTAATGTGTCCTGACAGTTCCGATGTGCAACTGCAAAATCTCTGCAGTTTGGTCCAAGGTCATGTCATGGTAAAAGACCATCAGCATTACCTCTTGTTGCATTTTGGGAAGTTTCCTTATCAGACTTTCGTAATTGTCCTCCTCTACCTCTGTTTCTTCCCAGACCAACTCAGTTTCATTTTCGAGGCTACTCCACTTTCCGGCTTTTCGCAGTTCGTCGATCGATGTGAACCGAATGATTGAAAAAAGCCAGGTTTTGGGAAACTGCCCGTCTTTCAGCCTTGCTTTACCCTCCAAGATTTTCAGGTAAACCTGTTGAATGACGTCTTTGGCCAACTCTCCTTCAAATCCACAACACTGCCTTGCCCACAAGTAGGCTTCTCGATGGTATTGTCGGAGTAAAGTTTCGAGCTGGCTTCGGTTCATTTACACTACTTAATCGGATTGTTGGAGGATATATATGACAAGGATTAAAAAAAGTTGAAAAGTTGTCTGGTGATAAGGTTGTAAGGTTGCGGTAACCTTCCAACTTTACAAGGCAATGTGGTCACAACTTATCCGTCAATTCCGCCATCACCTGAAGCTGGAGCGTTCCTTGAGTGAAAATTCCATCGAAGCATATACCCGG
>DATIAI010000404.1:0-10479 GCA_035458065.1 Algoriphagus sp.
CAGGAAGCGAAAAGCATGTCGGAATCTGTCAAAAATTATTTGGTAAACACCTGGGGCATCGACGCTTTAAGGATTGCGACAGAAGGTTTGACTCAACCGAGAATCCCCTCCAAAAAAGCTGGTGCAACACGCGAGCTTGACTTGCTTGTTGCAGGTGACCGACGCGTGTCCATTGAAAGCAGTTCTCCTGAACTGTTGATGGAATTTACAGGCGGCTTGGATGCTGCATTAAAGCCGGTTTCCCTGGTAGCACCGGAAGAAAGCTATGTGACCTTCGAAGTGGACGGAGCGGAAGAAGCTTTCAGCTCTTGGAACTTGGAAGTCAAAGATGCCCAAGGAAAAGTACAGAACTTCGGGCCTTTTACAGAAGATAAAATAAGTCTTTCCGGTGCATCGATTTTGGGAACAAAACCTGAAGGAGACTATACTGTAACCATGGTGGGTCAGACCAAAGATGGACAAACCATCAGAAAAGAGACTCCTGTGAAAATGGTGCTTTGGACTCCTCCGACCAGCACGGAAGGAAGTAGATACAGCATTATCTATGAATTCAATGATGCAAAGGCCATTGCCTCCTATGAGAAATACCTGACTGAAGTAGTGGCTCCGAAAATTCCAAAAGGAGGTACAGTGACTATTCAGGGCCATACCGATACCATTGGTGAGGAAGCTTACAACCTGGGATTATCCTTGGCGCGGGCAAACGATGTCAAAAGGATTCTTGAAAACAGCTTGTCAAAAGCAGGAAGAAGTGACGTAAAGTTTGTGGTCAATGGACATGGAGAAGATGAGTCAATCTCTCCGTTCAAAAACAAATTTCCCGAAGAGCGTGCTTATAACCGTACCGTTATCATTGATATCACTCCGGCTAAGTAAGAAATACTGATTCGAGACAGTCAATTTGGTTTTCTATTATAAAGGCAGTTCTGAAAGTTCAGAGCTGTCTTTTTTTTATCCAGTTTGGAAAAAGTGACTGCTTCCTTGCTGTAATAAAAATTACTTCACCGTGAAACATTGAGAGAATTGAGAACCTGAAGTGTATTGATTTCAGGATGAAATTTCACTCCTAAAAATCCTTCAGGCTTTCATTTCTCTTTTCTTTCATTCGGTTAAAAAATGAAGGTTTAAGGCCGGTTACTTTTTTAAACTGGGTGGAAAGGTGGGAGACACTGCTGTAGTTCATCCGATGAGAAATTTCCGTTAAAGAAAGATCCCCGTATAGTAGCAGCTCCTTAACCTTTTCAATTTTTTGAATAATAATAAACTGCTGAATAGTAATGCCTTCCACTTCAGAAAAAATATTGGATAAGTAATTATAATCGTAACCGATTTTTTTACTGATGTAATCAGAATGATTCACCTTAAGTGTTTCCTTGTTACTGTGTATTATATCAATGATTACATTTTTAATTTTATCTATTAATATGCTTTTTTTATTCTCAAGCATTTCCAAACCTACCAATTGTAGACTTTTCTTGAGCTCATCAATCTGATCAATCGAAATACTGTTTTCCAACTCCACCATTCCAAGATCTATTGATAGATATTTAATGCCGATTCTATCCAGTTGCTGCTGAACAATCAATTTGCATCGAACACTGACCATAAATTTGATGTGTATCTTCAAAGCCCTTTTAATTGTTATGTTATTAATAATAACTCAAGAAAATTGATAATGGAGTAAAATATGACCACTCGATATTTCACCCGGAAGCCTGACAATTGGAATTTGGGAGCTATTGATTCTGCCGGTTTTTTCACAGGGCTGCAGTTCCAATATTCAGGAAATAGCATTTTAGGCTTAGTGGGAATTAAGCGCATAGTCATACAGATAAACTACAGGGAATAGGCTTAGAAATTCCGTCTCCTCTAATTTGAATCTTGGATAAATGGGTGAATGAGTTGGGTGTTTGGTACTCAGTCTGATCACACATTTACAGTAATTAAGCCAAATGGTACCAAAAAGGATATTTTGGTGCTTCCCCGATTTTTAGAGCTCTTATTTTACGGCTCTTAGCTTTTCTTTGGGGATTCGAATTGAACCTAGGGAAGGATTGTTAGAATTTTAAATCGAAAAATAAATGATTCTGGGAAGCCCAGTTTAGATGTTTTGTGTTGGTTATCAATGACTCCTACTTTGTGAATCAGATGGGCAATCAATTTTATTCCAATCGCAAGGGATTTTCAATGGAAAACAATAGTCCTTAAGAATGGTAGAGGATTTTGTGTCCGGGGAAATTATACGAAAGCAAAAAAATGCCTAATCTGAGGAAGACCAACCTCAATCCTTTTTATGCTCTTTATAAATGAGTAAAAATGGACTCAGAATACACTTTGGGCAGTGAGTATTTATGGTCACCCAATAAGTTTAAACAGGAATAATTTACAGACTTTACGGTAAGGGTATAGAACACTGCCGAATCGATCTGCATGGCCAAGGGAGTTATTTGTTATTTCAGACTTGGCAAAATAATATAGTCGCCCAGTGCTTAAGGGTTGGTTTTCACATTGTACTGTGATTTTTGATTGGATAATAAGTCTTGCTGGAAATCGGGTTTTTGAGAGAGGATTTTGGCTTTTTGAAAGGCTAAATTCCCTTGTTTACAGAATTGCGCAGAGTCATTCATTTCAAATTGGAAATTCCCATTTCACCAAACTTTTTAAGGTTTCAGGAACAAAAATGCCATAGATCCCCTTTATTAAGTGATACAGTTCTTTTTCACTGGAATTCAGGATGCAAAATGCATCGAGCTCTTACCTGCGAGCTTTGACTTCAAGTTGTCATTCCATGAAAAATATGAGCTTTTAGCGATTTTTTGATTTCGCTATTTCAAAACCTTTCACCGAAAAGCCACCGCAATTATGGAACAATTATTAGATCGGGAATTATTTGGAAATTCCATTCAGGAATACCTATTAATGTTAGGAGCAATAACCCTGGGCTTACTTCTGGTAAGTATTTTCAAGAAGGTCATTCTGAAACGCATCAGAGAAGCCGTTTCCAAATCCCAGACCACCATCGATGACTTTATAGTGGATAGCTTAGCGCATTTTGTTGTGCCGATGGTCCATTTTACAATTATTTATTCGGGACTGAAGACACTCGTTTGGCCTGTGAGGTTCACTAACCTGCTGGAAGTAGTGTTTGTGGTAATCATTACTTATTACTTCATCCGGTTAATTTCCAGCATTGTTCTCAAAATGCTCCAGTCTTATATCAGAAGGCAAGAAGGCGGGGAGGAAAAGGTGAAGCAGATGGGTGGAGTCATCCTGATTATTAATGCGGTCATCTGGATGATCGGACTGATTTTCATGCTTGCCAACTTGGGTTATGATGTGACTGCAATTATTGCGGGAATGGGAATAGGGGGCATAGCTATAGCCCTAGCTGCACAAAATATCATCGGTGACTTGTTTAATTATTTTGTCATCTTTTTCGATCGTCCTTTTGAAGTAGGGGATTTCCTGGTGATTGGTGACAAAAATGGAGTTGTTGATAATATCGGGATCAAAACAACCCGAATCAGAACGCTTTCGGGAGAGCAACTGGTCATTTCCAACAGTGATATGACCAGTTCCCGGATTCATAATTTCAAGAAGATGCAGCGGCGTAGAATTGTGTTTACAGTGGGAGTGACCTACGAGACGCCCGTGGAACAGGTGAAAATAATCCCCGGAATATTGAAAGAAATCGTGGAATCGGAAAGCCGCGTGGATTTTGACAGGGCTCATTTTAAGGCTTTTGGGGACAGCAGCCTGGATTTTGAGATTGTTTATATCATCAATAGTGCGGAATTCAATACCTACATGGATATACAGCAGGAATTCAATATTCAGATTTACGAAAAGTTTGCTGAGATGGGCGTATCCATTGCCTTCCCAACGCGTACTCTCTATCTGCGGAATGAGAAGGATATGAAACTTCACCTGAACCTGGAAAAGAATTCCAAAGAGCAAGTCAGTCACCGGGCAGGGGACAATTAAATGGATATTGGATTTTATGTTAAAAATCTGTTCCTGAATTCGCCATTTAGTTAAGCAGGATAGAGGAACCCGCCCAGTTTATGAATGTATGAGTCCGTCATTTATCGGGTTTTAAACCTGATCGCAGAGTTTGGAATCTTGAAAATCCTTTGACGAAGAGTATTTACAGGCTAACCCAATGCTATTGCTGAAGCGTGTTTTTATAGATCACCCCATCTTTCATGATTATCTTGAAATTGGTCTCCGGATCTTCGATAAGTTGGATGTTTTCCAGCGGATTACCATCTACCAGAATCAAATCAGCATATGCTCCCTCACTTATTTCTCCCAGTTTTCCGGCCTGATAGGGGCTTCTCTTTCCACTCATACTCAGCAGTTCTGCATTGGTGGAGGTTGCCATTTTTAGAACTTCAAAGGGCGTGTACCATCGGGTCATTTTTGCCAATTGTTTTCCCTGTTTCCTTGCCAAGGACGCATCAAAAAGGCAGTCGGTCCCCCATGCGGTTTTGATGTTATACTTCTTGGCAAGTTTGTAGGCATTGTCAGTTCCTTTGGTCATTTCAATCTGTTTTTGTCGATTGGCCGATCCTTCCGGTTGGGGATTGGAATCTTCATCATCCAAAAAGGGCTGCAAGCTCCACCAAATTCCTTTTTCGGCCATCAGTTTGGCTGTGGCCTCATCTGCCAATTGACCGTGATCTATGCATTTGACCCCGGATTCAATGGCGGTTTGGATGGCTTTGGGAGTATATGCATGCACCGTGACGTAAGTTCCCCAGTTTTCGGCGGCACTGACCGCCGCCCGGAATTCTTCTGCAGTGTATTGGCTTACATCAAGAGGATCATAGTTGGAGGATACTCCGCCTCCGGCCATTAACTTGAGTTGGGTTGCCCCTTGCCTTAACTGCTCGCGGGAGCGAATTAAGACCTGATCGGCTCCATCGGCAATGGCCAGCATGCCGTTTCGCTCGGGGTAGGATAGCTCACCGATTTTTCTTGGGACATCAGTGGGTAATCCAAAATCACCATGGCCACCTGTCTGTGAAATAAAGGCTCCACTGGCAAATATCCGAGGCCCTACAGCCAAGCCTGCATCTATGGCTTTAGCCAGGGTCAATGCTCCTCCTCCCAAATCCCTCACCGTAGTGAATCCCCGCATCAGCTGCTTTTGAGCTGCATCGGCGGCAAAAAGATTTAGAAATGCAAAATCAGAGATCATTGCCTGCATTTTTGGAATACTTTCAAAAAGCATATGCGAGTGGGCATCAATCAAACCAGGCATGACATATTTGCCATTTCCGGATAGAATAAGCGTATTTCCACTTCTGTCTGTGGGGATGGGATTTTCTGAAATGGTCTTTATCAGGTTTCCTTCAATCAGGATGTTGGCTTTGGTAATTTTTTCATCTTTACCATTAAAAATGTTGACATCCGTGATTAGGATTTTTGTGGGTTGTGAAGAGATTTGAGCTTGGGCAAAAAGGCATAAGCTAAAAAAAATAAGACCTAGAAAAGTTTTGATTTTATTCATGTTTTCGAGTTTGAAGATTCTGTATTATCCGGTTTGTATTTTTTCTCAGAGATTAAAATCGAAGGATTACCAGGACTCAAGTCAGCGGATTTTTTTAATTAAAATAACCAAATAGTAGGGGTTTTGTTCTTAGGTGAAATTAAAATTGGCTTTGATCATTTTTTGGTCCCAATTAGACTGAATTAGTATCGGAATCTGTTGACATTCCCTTATTTGATTCCGAGGGATACAGACTGGGTATAAAATTCATGTGCTCAGATTTTTTTCAGGAGTAATGGCAATGCTAAATGGTTTGTGCCTTCAGAACTGGAGCAAAAGCCATTTAAACCCAGGTAATGAATTTTTAAGGTTGCCAAAAATTCTTCCTTTTACATCACTTTTTTCGCTCTTACCCTCAAAAGTCCCCTGTTCCGGATTACCCTAAGTCTTTAATTAATTTTTTTCTTATTTTGGGGCATTACTATGTCTCAATACTTTCCTAAAATTTATGAAAAACTCTCTATTAAAATTTCTTGGTATAGCAGCGGCTCTGATGGTGAATTATACTGCTTATTCACAATCTAACTTTAGCAGTAAATTAATTGGATTGGGTGTGGTGGTATCTGATCTTGACCGTTCCTTAGACTTCTATGTAGATGGAATTGGTATGGTTAAGGCATATAGTTTTACGATCAATGAAGATTTTTCAAAAAAGTCAGGTCTTTCCAACGGAATTCCTGTCGCAGTAACCGTTCTGAAATTAGAAAATAGCCCCGAGGCCAATGAATGGAAGCTCATGAGCTTTGGTAAAAAACAAACTCATCCTAATCAGGAGTTTATTCAGGATGATACAGGGGTACAGTATATTACCATAAATGTTAAAGCACTAAACCCGGTAATTAAAAGGCTAAAGGAAAAGAATGTAAAATTCTTGGGAAGCACACCTATACCTTTAAATGAAAAAGCACATTTTGTACTGGTGCAGGATCCTGATGGAACTTTCGTAGAATTAATTGGGCCTTTGGATTAAGAAACACTGGGGGATCAATTGCCAATTAAAACCGGGAAATAGGAGAGTTTTCACCCTTGGACCTGATTGAATTCCCTCCATTTGAGCCCTGAAAGGATGAAACCTCTAAGTATCGCCCCTTCAGGGCTCCCTTTTTTTTGTGGTGACTTTACCCCCGGCTACTCCGGGGTAATGAATTGTGTTGATCCTTCGGAACTAAGACTTCCAAACTTTTACCTACCATATCCACTACTTCAATCTAATTTGCCTACTGGCGTAATTGCGGATATTCATATAATATTTTTTTGACTCCTGACATAGGGTTGTCACTACGCAAATAGACGTTTGCGTCATATTAATCTTAAAAAATTCTCATATGACAAACGTTTTTAACACAAGGGTTAATCCTATCGATTTCCCAACTCCTAACATGATTTCAGTGAATGGTATAGAACTCGAAGTATTTGAAGCAGGCGACCGAAATTCAGGAAAACCGGTTGTTCTCTGCCATGGCTGGCCAGAGCATGCATTTTCCTGGCGTTATCAGGTACCGGCACTTGTCGAAGCCGGCTACCATGTTATCATCCCCAATCAGCGAGGTTACGGTAAATCATCCAGACCCAAAGAAGTAACAGATTATGACATCGGGCATTTGTCGGGTGACCTTGTCGCACTGCTTGACCATTACGGATACGGGGATGCCACCTTTGTGGGTCATGATTGGGGTGCAAATGTGGTGTGGGGCTTGACCCTGTTGCATCCAGATCGGGTAAATGGAGTTATAGCACTGTCCCTGCCTTACCAATTGCGCGGAGAAAAACCCTGGATCGAGATGATGGAACAATTTTTTGGAGGCGATTTCTATTTTGTCCACTTCAACCGGCAGACAGGTGTTGCAGACAGGATATTAGAGGAAAACACCTCACAGTTCCTTAGAAATATATTTCGTAAAAATGTCCCTCCCAGAGGACCAGAGCCTGGAATGGCAATGATCAATCTTGCCAAAACAGAAGAACCACTGGGCGACCCTGTAATGTGCGAGAGCGAATTGGCCGTTTTCGTCTCCGCTTTCGAATCAACAGGGTTTACAGGCAGTATAAATTGGTACAGGAATCTGGATCGCAACTGGCACTTGTTGGCGGATGCGAATCCCATCATCCAGCAGCCTACACTCATGATCTATGGCAATCAGGATACGATCCCGAAATTTGAAGGACTTTCCGAATTTGTGCCTAATGTCCAAGTGGTAAACCTTGATTGTGGTCATTGGATACAGCAAGAACTGCCGGAAGAAACCAACGAAGCGATCCTAAAATGGCTGAAAAGCCTTTCAGATGGGTTTGGTAATTGATATTGAAACAGAGGTAAAGTCAATAAACTTGTCAACGGTTAACAATTCCTTACCTTTTCCAAAGACAATTTCGATCTTTAGAATTTACCGGCGATACCCAAAATAACTTCAATGCATATTTCACTAGAAAAGTTAGCTGCTCTAAATACCTGTTTAAAGTTGGTTTTCATTCTGATTTTAGGATTGGGAACGGCCTGTAAAGAATCTCCGACGAAAGAGAAATCCCCACGGCCTGATAACAGTCGATTCACTCAGAAAGTACTTGTCGAAGGTCTGGAAGAACCTCTTCAGATTGACTTTGACAGGAGTGGATATGTCTATTGGATTGAGCGGATTGGCAAGGTCAAAAGATTCAATGAGAAAACCGGGGAAGTTGAACTGTTGGGAACTTTGGATCTGACCAAAGAACAGGCACCTGGTCTGATCGGAATTTTACTGGACAGGGATTTTGATAACAGCAGGCAGCTTTATCTTTATTATTCAGCGGCAGCGGACAAGGGGGAGGCCATGCGCCTGTCCCGTTTTGATTTGGGAAATGATGGCAAGTTGGACATCGCCAATGAAAAAATTATCCTGTCTGTTCCTTGGGAACAACCGGATGGGCACCACTTTGGGGGTGGTATGACCTGGGATAAAGCAGGGAATTTATACCTCAGTATAGGGGCGGATTCGCACCCCACCCAGTATTCACCACTTCCTTTTAAAAACGAAGGCGGACGGGGAGAAGATGAGGCAAGGACAGCCTCAAATACCAATGATTTGAGGGGCAAAATTATCAGGATAACTCCCCAATCCGACGGCAGCTACAGCATTCCCGAAGGAAATTTGTTCGCTCAGGGCAGTCCGAACACATTACCTGAAATCTATGTAATGGGCAACAGAAACCCCTGGCGATTGTCCATTGATTCAAAAACCCAATTTCTCCACTGGGGAGAAGTCGGGCCTGATGCAGGGGTGGACTCTGAGGAGTTTGGCCCCATGGGCTATGATGAGTTCAATGTTGCCAAAGGTGCCGGGAATTTTGGCTGGCCCTATTTTATTGGCTATAACAGAGCTTACAACAGTTACGACTACAATACCGGGGTTTATGGCAAACCCTATAAACCTGACTCCAGCTACAATGATTCTCCAAATAATACCGGACTCAAAATCCTGCCTCCGGCACAGCAGCCTCTGATCGCCTATCCTTACCAGGTTTCGGAGGAGTGGCCCATTTTTGGCAGTGCAGCCCGTTCGGCAGTTGGAGGCCCAATTTTTAGGAAAGACGATTTTTCCGAAAATGCCGAAAGGGTATTTCCGGATTTTTTCGAAGGGAAATGGTTTATCACCGATTATGTCCGCAATTGGATCATGGTGGCGGAAATGGATGAAGAGCGCTCCAAAGTAGTGTCTCTGGAAAGATTTCTTCCGGCAGAAATGTTGTCACACAGCCAGCCTTTGGACATGGACTTCAGTCCAAATGGGGATTTGTATCTGGTAGAATATGGGATAGGGGGACAGGGGAAAATCTCCAGAATTGAATTCAATGCAGGTAATAGGGCTCCAATCGCTAATGCCAATTCCTCTTTTCAGAATGGAAAAGCTCCTTTGGAGTTAAAACTTTCTTCAGATGGAAGCCTGGATTTGGATGGTGATCCCTTGACGTATAAGTGGACTGTCAACGAAATAAATGGAACCACCCAACAACACTTCGAAGAAGCAAATCCTACTTTGATACTGGAAGAAGCAGGGAGGTATATGGTCAAACTGGAAGTATCCGATCCCAGTGGGCTTTCATCCATGGATTCCTTACAGGTCATTGCCGGCAACACAGCGCCTGAGGTAAAATTCAACATTTTAGAAGGCAACCAAAGTTTTTATTTTCCTGATGCGATGATCAGATATGAAGTTTCTGTTGAAGATACCGAAGATGGGGACTTGAATGAAGGTTTAATCGGAAAGGAAGTGGTATTGGTCACTGCCGAATATATTCCTTCCGGAATGGGATATCCCCAATTGGAGCTCTTGGACAGCAAGGGTGAACTGAATCCTAACACCCAGCTAAAGCACTTAAATGCAAAAGCTTTGGTGCAAAAGAACAATTGCGTATCCTGCCACACAGAGGACAAAAAATTGGTAGGACCTTCCTTTCAGGATGTTGCCATGAAGTATAAAGATAATCCCGATGCTTTTGAAATCCTGTCCAAAAGTATTGTAGAAGGCGGTTCAGGCAAATGGGGCGAAACTGCAATGCCGCCCCAGCCCACATTGAATAATCCTGAACTCACTCAAATCATTGATTATATTCTGGAGATAAATTCCGAAGATGGAGTAAGTATGCGTCTGGAAACCTCCGGGCAATACCAGACAAAGGCCTATGATAAAAGGGGAGGGGGCGGAAGACTTGACTCCTATTTCCGTACTCCTTTTGAAATGGGGTCTTATGTTTTCCAGGCAAGTTATACCGACGGAGGATCCAAAGAGAAAGCCGGTCTGGAGCTTACAGGCAAGGATTATTTTCTGCTTAGATTTCCTGTATTGGCACCTGAGAATGCTGATTTCTTCTCTGAAAACGGGATTTCCTATACTCCTTCGACCAATGATCCGGGATTTATCTTCACAGGAAAAGGCGGTCACATTGGATTT
>DATIAI010000405.1:0-3069 GCA_035458065.1 Algoriphagus sp.
GGATAGGTCTTTTTCTCGATCAGAAGTACGTTTTTACCTCTTTTTGCAAGCAGAATAGAGGAAACCAGCCCAGCCAGCCCTCCTCCGATCACGATTACCTTGTTTTCTGTTTCCTTCAAGAGCCTTTGGTTTGATGATGCAACCGCTTATCAAAAAATATGTTTGGCTGCGGCTTATCCCGCCGATTGGAAGTTACTTTATTTCCAGAATCCAAATACTGTAACATGAACAAAACCCTACCCAAATTACTAAGGAGAACTGCCTTCGTATTGGGATTGATGGGAACGCTGCTTTCGGCAGAAGACTCATTTGCCCAAAAGAAAAAGAAAAAAGGCCAAGAAACGCCGGCTCCCACAGCTCAGGCGAGACCGCAAAACGGAGCCCCAACCAATGGGCCAAAGCCATACAAAGAGGTGATCACTGCAAAAGCCAAAACCAAAGAAGGGCTTTTCAAAGTACATCAGATCGAAGACAAATATTTCTACGAAATCCCTGATTCCCTTCTGGGAAGAGACATGCTGATGGTGGTGAGAATCGCCAAAACTGCTGACGGAATCGGATACGGCGGAGAAAACACCAACAACCTGATGGTGCGCTGGGAGAAAAACAATGACGATATTCTGCTCAAGGTTGTCTCAGTCAACAATTACGCAGCTGACTCACTTCCCATTTCCATGGCGGTGAAAGCTTCCAACCTGGAACCAATCCTTCAAAAATTCTCTATCAAATCCCGAGGAACAGATTCCACCGGAATCGTGATCGAAGCCACGGATCTGTTCAACAAGGACAATCAAGCTTTGGGACTTCAGCGCAACAGAAGAACCGAATACAAAGTGTCCCGATTGGATACCGATCGAACTTACATTGCCCATATCAACTCCTATCCCATCAACATCGAAGCTCGCTATGTCTTGACCTATGCAGCTGCCGAGCCGCCATCAAACAGCTCAACGGGTTTGATCACTTTGGAAATGAACGCATCTATGATCCTGCTTCCAAAGGAGCCGATGAAGCAAAGACTTGCTGACCGCAGAGTGGGCTGGTTTGCAAGATCCTATGTGGACTATGGCGCTGAAGCCCAAAAGGCAACTTCACGCCGCTACCTGGATCGCTGGAGACTGGAAGTGAAGCCGGAGGATATGGAGAAATTCAAGCGAGGTGAATTGGTAGAGCCGGTAAAACCGATCGTATATTACATCGACCCAGCTACTCCAAAACAATGGGTTCCTTATTTGAAGCAAGGCGTGGAAGATTGGCAGAAAGCTTTTGAGGCCGCCGGCTTCAAAAATGCCATCATCGCCAAAGAAGCACCAACTCCTGAGGAAGATCCAACCTGGAGCACTGAAGATGCCCGATTCTCTGTGATCCGATATTTCGCTTCAGATATTCAAAACGCTTATGGACCTCACGTATCTGATCCTAGATCCGGGGAGATTTTGGAGTCTCATATCGGCTGGTATCACAACGTGATGAACCTGCTGAGAAATTGGTTCTTTATCCAGACTGCCGCAATCAATCCAGATGCACGCAGTGTCCAATTCTCAGATGAGGTGATGGGTAGATTGATCCGTTTTGTGTCAGCACACGAAGTGGGTCACACCTTAGGTTTGCCCCATAACTTTGCTTCATCTGTAGCTTATCCTGTGGAAAAACTTCGTGATCCTGAATTTACCAAAGAGTTTGGAACAGCTCCTTCAATTATGGATTACGCCCGATTCAACTACATCGCACAGCCGGAAGACAAAGGTGTCAGCCTGATGCCGGACGTAGGACCCTATGACAAATATGCGGTCATGTGGGGTTACAGACCGATCCCAGAAGCAAAAACTCCGGAAGAGGAGCAACCAATCTTGAACCAATGGATTTTGGACAAAAAGGGTGATCCTGTGTACCGATATGGACGTCAGGGAAACAGCTATGATCCAACTACCCAGTCTGAAGATTTGGGGGACAACGCAATCAAAGCTTCCGAATACGGAATTAAAAACCTGCAGCGAATCCTTCCTAACCTGATGGAATGGACGGCTGAAGAAAACAAACCATACAAGGATTATGCGGACTTGGAAGAAATGTACGGTCAAGTCATCGGGCAGTTTAACCGGTACATGGGTCATGTAAGAACCAATGTGGGTGGCGTGATGGAAATATATAAGTCTTCAGGACAAGGTGATGCGGTGTATACGCACACTTCCAAGGAAATGCAGAAATCAGCTGTGGATTTCCTTAACAAGCAGCTTTTCGCAACTCCAACTTGGATGATGGACGATAAGATCATTTCCAGAATCGGCGACTTTGGAGCCTTGGAAAGAATCCGAACCATTCAGGTGACTTCGCTCAACGGAATTTTGGATTGGGGCCGTCTGGGTCGTGTGATCGAAAATGAGGCTTTGAATGGAAATGAGGCTTACAAAATCACCGAGTTGTTTGACGACCTAAGAAAAGGAATCTGGACAGAATTGGCTTCAGGAAAAACCATCGATGTTCATCGAAGAGCTTTGCAGCGCGCACATATCGAGCGTCTAGAATTGCTTTTGACAGGAGATCTACCTCCAATTCCGGCACAATTCCGTCAGTTTGTCGGACCTCAGATCAATGCCTCACAGTCAGACATCAGACCTATGGCAAGAGGTGAATTGAAAACCCTTCAATCTCAAATCAGAGGCGCAATCGGGCGGACTTCCGACCGAATGTCAAAACTCCATCTGGAGGATGCACTGGCAAGAATCGAAAAAATCCTCTCCGAAGAATCCGGAGAGTAACACTCCAAAGGCGCCAAAATTGGCGCCTTTTTTTTCGCTTCCATTTTTTGAGTTAATTTGAAGGGCCAAAAGGAAGTCATGCAGAACCCACTATCCATATTACAATCCCACAAACTCAGAATTACAGACTGCCGACAGGAAATCATCCAGGAATTTCTTGACAAAAACATCGCCCTTTCGCATTCAGATCTTGAGGAAACGCTCAACCAGCAGTTTGATCGGGTGACGATCTATCGCACCCTAAAAACCTTTTTGGACAAAGATCTGATTCATAAAGTCCTCGACGATAGCGGTGCAACGAAATACGCGC
>DATIAI010000406.1:0-5718 GCA_035458065.1 Algoriphagus sp.
TTATTCCAATAGGAAATCGTTTCGGAACTCGGTTCATTGACCTTGCAATCCAGATTGTCCAGGTGCGTTACCATGGCTAGAGGCATGCCGTGCATATTTCCGGAAGGGGTGGTAAAAGGAGTGTGAAGATCCGCATGGGCATCGATCCAAATGACTCCCAATCTCTTTTCTGGATTAGCGGCTTTGATACCCATGATCGTACCCGCAGCGGTGCTGTGATCTCCGGCAAGCACTATTGGGAATTTCTTTTCTAATCGGAGAGATTCGATAGTTGAATAGACGTTTTTCAAAACCTGATATACTCCGTCGATGTATTTGGCGTGTGGATGTTTGTTGCCTTTCCAAAGGAAACTGTTGGCATCGGGGACGTTGATCGGGTCAAATTGGGTGAAGAATCCGGACTTCTTGTCCAAGCTGGCAATTTTTAAGGCATCGATCCCCATGCTCGCTCCACGGGTGCCCGCAGCAATTTCGGATCGTACTTCTACGAGTTTGATTTTTCTCATCTCTGAGTTGGTATTTGGGCTTTTAAACAGGGTTGTTTATCTGGAAACAAAACTAAAGAAAAGGCCTCAGATTTCAATTTTGCCCATTTTTTCGAATCAAGAGAATAATACGAAATTTAATAGTCTATAAAAATTATAGGGAATGTAGGAAAATAAAAAATCACGTTATACCTTTGGCTCATTATCAGAAACAAAACCTTTCATCATGAGCGCTGTAGCACAATTCATCAGTTCCGATTTGAAATCAAATTCCTGGACTGTCACTACTTCACCTGAATTGGCTCATTTCAAAGTGGGCAAACAGGAAATCCTGAAAATTTTTTCTCAGCCGGTTGCCAATCAGATGCAGGGAATGTGCCGTTTTGAGAAGGGTTTTGAACAACTGCTTCCGCTGTTTAGGGGACTGATTTTGTTGGGAAAGCCAAAGTCGCTGAGTATCATTTACGACTTTGACCGTACCCAGGCATATTTTACTTTTTCCCAGGCGGAGAAAAAAGAAGTGGTTCGGTTTTTCAACCAAATCATCGAACTCTTGAAAAAGGAAGTGACATTTAAAGAGATTTTGAAAAAAGTAATTGAAAACAAAAAACGGTTTCAGGCCGAGCAAGCTTTGTTAAATTCCGCCTTGCATGGAGTGGCTTGGGATTAAGCAATTATTAAATTCAATCAAAAGGGGCAAGTCCAAAATGGATTTGTCCCTTTTTCATTTGATATCCCCCAATAAAAGGGCAATTTTTGCAGCCTTTATTCATGTATTCTAAACCCCTGGTAAATGAACAGATACATTGACCTGATCCAACAGACGTTTGATTTTCCAACCAAAGAGTTTCATGTGGAGAACAATGAGCTCTTTTTTAATGGAGTCAATCTGATGGAGATCATCGAAACTTACGGCACACCGCTCAAATTGACTTATTTGCCCAAAATTTCGGAAAGCATTCAGAACGCGAAGACCTACTTCAACAACGCGATCCAAACGCATGACTACCATGGAAAATACACCTATTGTTATTGCACCAAGTCCTCGCATTTCAGCTTTGTGTTGGATGAAGCCCTGAAAAATGACATTCATATTGAGACATCGTCCACGTTTGACATCCCTTTGGTCAGAAGTCTTTTTGCCAAAGGAAAAATCACCAAGGACACGTACATTATCTGCAATGGTTTCAAGCGGGAACTTTACAAAAAGTACATCACCGAGCTGCTGAATGATGGTTTTGTGAACTGTGTGCCCATCTTGGACAACCTCGGGGAGATTGATTATTACCTGGAGCATGTGAAAGTTCCTTTCCAAGTTGGTATCCGTATCGCCGCAGATGAGGAACCAAAGTTTGGTTTCTACACCTCCAGACTTGGTGTGAGATACAATGACATCATCAGCCTTTATGAGGAGAAAATCAAAAACAATCCTCAGGTCAGCTTGAAGATGCTTCATTTTTTCATCAACTCAGGGATTAAAGACACCGCTTACTATTGGTCTGAATTGACCCGCTTTATCCAGAAATATGTGGATCTGAAAAAGATCGCTCCGAGCTTGGATACCATGGACATTGGGGGTGGTTGGCCGATCAAAACCAATGTGTTTTTCGACTACGACTACCAATATATGGCCGATCAGATCGTGAAAAACATTAAGTGGATGTGCGCAAAAAACAACACCACTGAGCCGAATATTTTCACGGAATTTGGCAGCCACACCGTGGGAGAGAGTGGAGCGGTCTTGTACTCGGTTTTGGAAGAAAAGCTACAAAACGACAAGGAATTGTGGTACATGATCGACGGATCCTTCATTACCCAACTGCCGGACAGCTGGGGCCTGAACCAAAAGTACATCATGCTAGCGGTGAACAACTGGGATGAAACCTATCAGGGAATTTCCCTGGGCGGCCTGACTTGCGATAGCATGGACTATTACAACTCAGAAGCACACCAGTTCAATATCTATCTGCCAAAAATCGAACCCGGAAGAAAGCAGTATATCGGCTTTTTCCATACCGGGGCGTATCAGGAATCCCTGGGTGGATATGGCGGAATCCAGCATTGCCTGATTCCGGCTCCGAAACATGTGCTGATCGACCGGGACGAAGACGGAAATGTCACCCACAAGCTTTTCGCCAAAGACCAAACGGAGGAAAGTATGTTGAAGGTGTTGGGGTATTGATTTGGATATCGGATTTTTGAGTGGGGACACTCAAAAAGGCTAGGAGGCATAAAACTAAAAAAGACCGCTGCGAGGCGGTCTTTTTGGTTAGTTAAAGTTTACCTTTTTTATATCTTTTTTCATGTTATAAGCCAAAAAGATGAACGGTAGAAGTTCAATTTCACCAGCTGTGGACTGTTGTCTGTCGACTATTGACCAAAATCCTTACCTCACCGTGATATGGTAGCAGGCCTGCCTTCTCTCCTTGATGACATAGATTTTATTTGCCTTTTGGAAATGTTTTAGTACTGCTTCCAGGTTTTTCTGTGCCTTTTGGTCGTAGTTTCTTATTCCGTTGAATCGGATAAAGGAGATATCAAAGGAAACTCCATAGGAATGGGAACTTGGACCAGCTGTAGCATTTCTATTTCTCTTTTTTAGATTCTTTTGTTGATCTATCGTGCGAGTGGCTGAGGAAACAGTGAAATAGTTTCCTTCACCCGCAAGGGCTTCGTAAGTTCTACCCAGATCTTCCAGGACTTTTTTGGAATTTTGGGTGATGTAAGGAACGCTATGCGTTAGGGAGTCAACTTTATATCCTGCCCCGTAGCTTGCTTCCACAAGGACTTGATTAGATATAAGCTGAAAGAGTTGTTTTTCATCTTGGATCAATCCGATCCCTGAAAGCTCAGCAGCAATCAAATGATCATCATACGAATCTTTTTTTAGCCTGCCTTTAAAATCCGGTAATTCGATAGGAGCTTCGATTTCTTTATGAACAGGTTCAGCTAGAAGGGTTGAATCTGTGTCTTTGGGATTTTCAAGTAGACTATTGTAGGTTTCCTTTAGTTGCTTTTTAAGAGCTGGCTGGTAGTTGACCATGGCCAGTGTTCCAATCGAAAAAAGGGTGATAAAGGAGAATATAAATAGCAGGGAGGTTTTATTCATGAGAAAGAGAAGTGCGCGTTTTTGCACTTTGGCAGTTTCCAATTAGGCAGTTTAGCGCAAGATATCGGGTTCAATTCAACTTATACACAACTTTTATTCCAAAGGATGAAGCATAGTTGAAAATGAGGCAAGTATTTTTTAGCCAATTTTCTTTCCCTGGCAGGACATTGATAAGCGATGAGGTGTAGGCTTAATATTTTCTGGTCGCGAGGATGATTCCGGTGGACCAATTCATTTTAGTAAGCGCCAAAAACTTAGAGGAATTGAGCTTTTCAATAAATTTCTCAGCCTTTTCTGCATGCCCTTCTGGCCAATTAGGCTGAGGATTCATGTCATCGACAATGTAAAATCCACCGGGCTTCAGCATTTCCAAAATTGGGTCCAGCATCAGGTATTTTCCATGCCAGGTGTCGGCGAAGATGAGATCAAATCGCTTGGCAAGGTTGGAATTAATCCAATCCTCCCCATCAATGCATTGCAAATTTAATCGGGGATCATTTCCCAAATACTTTTGTGCAATGCTCAAACAGGCCACATCATTGTCTATGGTAGTCAGTCTGGAGTTGTGATCCATTCCTTCCAAAATCCAGGAAGTTGAAAGTCCCGTTCCAGTTCCCAATTCCAAAAACCTTCCGCCTGGTTTGCTCACAGCCAAAGTCCGGAGCAATGAGCCTATGGCCAGGTCGGAAGCCATGGTAAAACCGCTTTCCAGGGTAGCTTTTTGTATTTCAGAATAGGATCCGGGAAGGGGTGAAAAGTCTTCGGTCATGGACGTTGGGGTTTGGGTGCTTTTACTGATAGTTACAAAATTTCATTCTAAAAACTAGACGGAAGACCGTTGACAGAAGGCCAAAGAGGAATAAACTGACCATTCAAAGTTAAATTAAATGATATGTTTTCTTATTCGCCAGATGAGCGGATAAGCTTTTAGAATATGAATTCAAGATAAATTGAAAAATCCACTCGGATAGATGTCCAAGTGGATCTGTTATTAAAATTCTTCCTTTAATCAATGTTTGAAGTTAATTCGAAACAGCTGTGGACTGTCGACCGTTGACTAATTTACTTTCCCTTCACCCAAAGTAAAGCTTCTTCCACACCACGGATCTCGGCCAGGCCCTTTAACCGACCGATGGCAGAATAGCCAGGATTGGTTTTCTTATGCAAATCATCAAGCATCTGATGTCCATGATCGGGTCTCATAGGAATGCTTTTTCCGTATTTCTCCTGGACTTTCAATATTTCATCAATGACCGAAACCATCGGTACATTTCCTTCCAGGTGGTTATCCTCAAAGAAATTCCCTTCAGCATCTCTTTTGGTGCTGCGCAAATGGATAAAGTGAATGCGTTCCCCAAACTCTCTGACCATCGCGGGAAGGTCATTGTCCGCTCTCACTCCATACGAACCTGTGCAAAAGGTCAATCCATTGTGTTTGCTTGGAGTTTCCGAAAGGATTCTTCTTGCATCGGATGCAGTGCTCACCACTCTTGGCAGCCCGTAAAGTGAAAAAGGTGGATCGTCAGGGTGGATACAGAGATAAACTCCGACTTCCTCCGCCACAGGGGTTACCGCATCCAAGAAAAGTCGTAAATGTTCCGCAAGTTTTTTGGCATCAATTCCTTCATAGGTTTTCAACATTGCACGAAATTCATCCATGGTGTAGCCGATTTCCGAACCAGGAAGTCCTTTCAGAATATTGTCAATGATCAATTGCTTGGCATCAGGAGAAAGCGATTCATAATAGGCTTTTACTTTTGCGATTTCATCTTCAGAATATTCTTTAAATGCCTCGGGTCTTTGAAGGATGAAAAGATCAAAAGCCTGGACAGCTTTTTTTTCATAAAGCAATGCCTTTGCTCCATTGGGTAGCTCGTATTCCAGATTGGTTCGGGTCCAGTCCAGAATTGGCATGAAGTTGTAGCAAACAATGAAAACTCCTTCAGCAGCAAGATTTCGCAGGGTTTGTTTATAGTTTTCAATGATCTGAAGGTAATCCCCGGTGCGGGTCTTGATCACTTCATGGACAGGCACAGATTCCACTACTGACCAGGTAAGTCCGGCCTCTTCGATCATTTTTTTTCGGGTTTGAATCTCCTCCCGGCTCCAAACTTCTCCATTTGG
>DATIAI010000407.1:0-11293 GCA_035458065.1 Algoriphagus sp.
TACAGGCCATTGCCATTACCTCATACCAAGGTGGGCATGTCGAATTTTTCAAGTACATGTATGATCTGCTTCGCGAAAAAGGCGCAGGTCATGTCAAGATCTTTGGAGGAGGTGGAGGAACAATCCTTCCTGAGGAAATCAAAGAACTTCACGGGTACGGAATTACCCGGATATATGCACCCGATGACGGAAGGGCGATGGGACTTCAGGGAATGATCAATGACTTGGTTCAAAAATGTGACTTTCCGATTGGAGATGAATTGCCGGAGGAATTTTCCCTGGTAAAAGAACACAAAGAGCATGTCGCCCGGGCCATTTCAGCTTTTGAAAACTTTCCTGAAAACTCCAAAGCACTGCTTGAAACAGTCAGAAAGCAAAGCAAATCCTCGTTGACACCGGTTTTGGGAATCACCGGAACTGGTGGTGCGGGAAAGTCTTCTCTGGTGGATGAGCTGGTTCGAAGATTTCTCATTGACTTTGAGGATAAAACTTTGGCAATTATTTCAGTAGATCCATCCAAAAGGAAAACAGGTGGAGCTCTATTGGGAGACAGAATCCGGATGAATTCGATTCATCATCCACGGGTTTTTATGCGCTCTTTGGCTACCCGTCAATCCAATCTTGCCCTTTCCAAATATGTGCAGGATGCAGTGGATACGGTGAAAGCCGCCGGTTTTGACATGATAATTTTGGAAACATCGGGAATCGGGCAGTCCGATACGGAGATCATCGAGCATTCTGATCTGTCGCTTTATGTGATGACACCGGAATATGGTGCAGCATCCCAATTGGAGAAGATCGATATGCTGGATTTTGCGGATGTGATCGCGCTCAATAAGTTTGATAAGCGAGGAGCCTTGGATGCAATCCGGGATGTGAAAAAGCAATTCAAACGCAATCACAACCTTTGGGATATTGAGGACGAAAAGATCCCTGTTTTCGGAACGATCGCTTCCCAATTTAATGACCCTGGAATGAACCAGCTTTATCGGGCAGTCATCGAGAAAGTGAATGAAAAATTCCAAGGTTGGGAAAGCAGTTTTGAAATGACCGCGGGCACTTCGGAGAAGATCTATATCATTCCTCCTTCCCGTGTCCGATATCTAAGCGAAATCACCGAGAACAACCGGAATTATGATAAGTGGGTAGAAGAGCAAAAGGAAATCGCGCAACAACTCTACAGTATTCAAAAATCCATCGAAGCCATCAAATCTACGAATGTGGCTGACAAGGATCGTCTGATCAAGGAACTTCAGGAAGTCTATGCCCAAGTGGAATTGAATCTGGATCCGAAAAACAAGAAGTGGCTGGAAGAATGGCCCGCTGAAGCGGCTAAATACAAAGAAGATTATTATGTATTCAAAGTCAGAGACAAAGAAATAAAAATCCAGACTGTATCTTTTTCTCTTTCAGGTTCCAGAATCCCAAAAGTAGCCCTGCCAAAGTATGAAGCTTGGGGCGAGCTGCTGAAATGGGGTTTGAGAGAAAATGTGCCGGGACAATTCCCTTATACTTCCGGGGTATTTCCTTTCAAAAGAGAAGGAGAAGACCCAACCCGAATGTTTGCAGGTGAGGGCGGGCCGGAGCGTACCAACAAGCGCTTTCATTATGTGTCGGCCGGAATGCCTGCCAAGCGCCTTTCCACTGCCTTTGATTCCGTGACTTTATATGGGGAAGATCCTGATTACAGACCGGATATCTATGGTAAAATCGGCAATTCGGGTGTGAATGTCTGCTGCTTGGATGATGCCAAAAAACTCTATTCAGGCTTCAATCTCGTGGACCCTATGACCTCGGTCTCCATGACCATCAATGGCCCTGCAGCTACGATGACTGCATTTTTCATGAATGCTGCGATCGATCAGCAATGTGAAGTTTACATCAAGGCCAATGGATTGGAGGAAGAAGTTCAGGCAAAAATCGATTCCATTTACAAGGACAAGGGGCTTCCAAGACCAACCTATAACGGAGTAATTCCGGAAGGAAACAATGGTTTGGGTTTGATGCTTTTGGGAGTGACTGGAGACTTGGTATTGCCAAAAGAGGCTTATGAAAAAATCAAAGCGGATACACTTTCCAAGGTTAGGGGAACGGTGCAGGCGGATATTTTGAAAGAAGATCAAGCTCAAAACACCTGCATTTTTTCTACTGAGTTTTCCCTCAGATTGATGGGAGATGTGCAGCAGTATTTCATTGAGCAATATGTCCGAAACTTCTATTCTGTCTCGATTTCAGGTTATCACATCGCGGAAGCCGGAGCCAATCCGATCACGCAATTGGCCCTGACACTTTCCAACGGATTCACCTATGTGGAATATTACGTTTCCCGAGGTATGAATATCAATGACTTTGCGCCTAATCTTTCCTTCTTCTTTTCCAACGGAGTTGATCCGGAATATGCAGTCATCGGGCGAGTGGCAAGAAGAATCTGGGCGAAAGCCATGAAGCTGAAGTATGGTGCAAATGAGCGCTCTCAAATGCTCAAGTACCATATTCAGACCTCCGGTCGCTCACTTCACGCTCAGGAAATTGACTTCAACGATATCCGAACCACCCTTCAGGCACTGTATGCGATTTATGATAACTGTAACTCGCTGCATACCAATGCTTATGATGAAGCGATCACTACGCCTACTGAAGCGTCTGTTCGCCGTGCAATGGCTATCCAACTGATTATCAATAAGGAATTGGGATTGGCTAAAAATGAAAATCCGCTTCAGGGTGCTTTCATTATTGAAGAATTGACTGATCTGGTGGAGGAAGCTGTTTATGTGGAATTTGACCGAATCACCGAAAGAGGTGGAGTTTTGGGAGCGATGGAGACGATGTACCAGCGGGGAAAAATCCAGGAAGAAAGTCTGCACTACGAGATGCTCAAGCATACCGGAGAATTCCCGATCATCGGAGTCAATACTTTCCTTTCTTCAGAAGGATCTCCTACGGTGACTCCAGGTGAGGTGATCCGTGCAAATGTGGATGAAAAAGAAGCTCAGATTCAAACCTTGAGGAACTTACACGAGGCTTTTGACGGTTTGGAGCATGAATTATTGATGTCCTTGCAAAAGGCGGCTGTGACCAATGATAATGTCTTTACCCAACTTATGGAAGCTTCGAAATTTTGTTCATTGGGACAAATCACTCACGCCTTGTATGAAGTCGGAGGGCAGTACAGGAGGAATATGTAAGGTAGCGGGGAAAAGGAAATCCGAAGGCGGAAGTAAGAAGTATGAATTGTGAAAGAAACAGGATATTGAAGCAGGATTCTTTCAAGTAAAAAAGTTTTAATCTTTAAAGAACGAGGTATGTAGTCCTAATAGACCTCGTAAATCGTAAACTTGTGCTGAGCGTAGTCGAAGCATCAAAAATCATAAATCAAAATGGCTAATAAAAGAAACGTGACAGTCCGCATGAAGGCGGATCTGGAATATGAAGCCCGAAATGCACAGGGTAATATGGTAAATGTCGACATGTACGATCCCGAGCATAAGCATGCTCAATCACCCATGGATCTGTTGCTTTCCGCTTTGGGAAGCTGTGCATCGGTGGATGCCGTGTTGATGATGAAGAAAAAGCGAAGAGATATTATTGATTTTTTTGTAAATGTGGAAGGAATCCGGAATGACGGTGTTCCGGCTTTTTTCACCGACATCGAGCTGAAGTTTACCATCGTTTCTCCCAATGCCACCGAAGAGGAATTTTCCAAAGTGGTAGCCCTGTCAGTAGAGAAGTATTGCTCAGTAGCTTCATCTCTGAAATCCAGAATTACATTCACATCTGAAGTCAAAAGACCCGAATGAGAGTGGTCAAAGAATTGATCCAGGAGGAGGTGCGCATCAGCATTTTCTCCTGGAACAATAAGTACATCCTCAAGTTTGAGCTTGGGCCTATGGAGCAGACTTTTAAGCTGAGCGAAATGGATGTTTTGGAAGAATCTGATCTGGATTCATTTCTGACAGGAGAATTTTTTGAAAAAGTGAAGCAACGATTTGACGAAATGGGAAATTCTTTTCGTTCACAGCTTGAAAATCTCTAATTTCCCTGAAATCGTTAAGTGTTATGCGTTTTCTTAAGGGAATTCAAGTTGTCCTTTTAGCTTCAGTTTTATTTATGGGATGCAGTCCTTCAGAGGAAAAAGTCCCCGAAAAAAATTTCCAAAAATTGAGATCCATGATCCAGGAGATGGAAATTAAAGGTGGGGTATTGGCTGAGAAACTCGACACGGTTGCCCATTTCTATGAGTACATTCTGACCATCAAGGACTCCATTCGCAAAAATCCGAGAACCAACCCTTATAAATTTGAAGGAGCATTCTCTACAAACCTTCCTGGTCAGGACTCGTCCCTCAGCTCCTTGATCATTCTCAATCCCACTCCAAACAGGCAAAAAGCTGAAGAGGAGGTGATTTTGACGAATGTGCTAGACAGTGTTTTTGCGGCATTCAAGAAGGATAACGATATGGCCGTGCAAATTTATTCCAATTCGGCTATGCAGGTCAGCAGGGTATATCCTGCCTATGACGCAAAAAATATTGTGGATGCCAACATTGATGTGACCAAGTTTAATTTTTACTACGAGGCAGATCCTGAGCATAATCCTGATAAGGGTCTGGTTTGGATTCCGGACGCCTATGTTGATCCGGCTGGCCAAGGCTGGATTCTTTCCTTGGTTCATCCGATTTATGATGGGGAGGAGCTTTTTGCTGTTTTGGGAGTTGATTATACGGTCAACGATTTCATTGATGAATATTTAGCCTCTGAGGAGGGGGAGTTTATCCTGGTCAATACAAACGGGGACATCGTAGCTGGCAAGGCGGATGCAATTGAATCTTTGAGTATGCCTCCCATGAAAAACCATGTTTATAGAGAAACAGTCCAGTCGGATAATTTTAGGATTTCTGATTTTAATCTATTTAACAGCAAAAGCAAAGAGGTGAGGAAAATGGCCCAAGAGTTTCTTCTTGAAAAAAGTCAATCTTTTGATTTTCAGGAAGAATCCAATCTTAAGCATGCGATTTGTGTTCCATTTATTTCAATAGGTTGGCTTTTGATTGAAGTGTTTCCCAATTACTGATGGTCAGAAATTTCATAGATCGCTCAAATTTTTGGCTCACTACGGTGGTTGGAAGTTTATTGGTTGTTCTGGTAATAGGCCTGGGCTTCAGTTTTTTTAATGCAATCTATTTTGCCCAGAT
Source organism: Algoriphagus sp. (assembly GCA_035458065.1). GTDB lineage: Bacteria > Bacteroidota > Bacteroidia > Cytophagales > Cyclobacteriaceae > Algoriphagus. The sequence goes on from DATIAI010000407.1 coordinate 5,192, forward strand.
AGAATCCCGTGAAGAGTTTTTGGTCAATCAAACCGAACTAGCAGCAAGGGGATTGGAACTTGATTTCAACAGGTTCAAGGAGGAATCCAAAGTGCTGGTGACATTTCTGGAAGATCCTGATTTGGATGAAGATGATTTCAAAGATGAATTTACGGTGGCTGCAAGGAGGACTTTTACAAGCTTTCCAGGCATGATAGATTCCATTTGGGTCGAAATGAATGATTCAATCCTCGTTTTCACAATGACTAAAAGGAATGACTTCATCAGGACCAAATCCATCAAGCCTTTTCCGAATCGGGTAAAAGATTCTCAGATTTTGGTAGAGGGGAAAATGGGATTTCGAATTTTGTATTCCTTGGATATTCTCAACTACTCAAAGGAATACGCTACGAATTTTTATTTGAATCCAGGCGGAGAAAAATTTCTTTTTCTGAATTCCAACTTGGTTCCGATAGGAAATAAAAAAGACCAAGAATCGATTACACTTTTTGAAAAAGACAACAATCAAATCGTGAATGACATCAGCCTGGGATTGAAGGGGTTTTACGAAGTCAATTGGAAAAAGGGAGATAAAGAGTATTCGGGAATATTAGCACAATACCCGTTTTCCTATGCCAATTCGGACAGTCCTGCATCCCTGGTCTTTTTTGTACCCATGGAGGGACTTACTTCGGGAATTTATAGCACTTATCTGTTTCTTTTTCTTGGAATTGTGATCCTTTTGATCGGGACTGTTTCGTTTTTTATTATTTCCCTAAAAGGAAACATAGATTCAATCAAAGTCCAGGATGAAAACCTCAAAGAGATTTCGAGGCTATTTGACCAGCAAAATCTGCTTTTGCAAGAGTTGAAAGGTTTTGTCTTTTTCCATGACTACAAAGGCGAAATCACTAAAGTATCCTATGAAGTGGAAGAAGTGTTGGGTCATTCCAAAAAGGAATTTATCGACGCATTTAAGGTAGATTCCACACATCCCCAGGCAAATTTGGTAAAGGAAGAGGCCATCAAAGCCTTATCTGAGGGAAGGAACATTGTGGATTTGGAATACGACTTTATCAAACCCAATGGCGAAAAAATCCGAGTAAAGGTTTTTGAAAAGCTGATTTTTGATGAGCAGGGCAGGTTCTCCGGAGGAATGGGTATCGGTACGGATATTACTTCTCAGTTTCTTTCGCGGCAGGAGCTAATCCAAAGTGAAAACAGGCTGAGAACGCTGATCAGCAATATCCCGGATACCATTTTTATTTATGACAATAATGGAGTGGTTTTGGATTTTCATGTTCAGGACAAAAAAACGCTCTATGAACCGGCCAATTCTACCCTTGGGAAATCCCTCAGGGAATTTGTCCCACATGGACAAGCAGAAGACATCATTCGTGTATTTAACCGTGCAAAAACCACCAACAGTATTCAGACCATTGATGTCGTTTGGCACACCAATGTGGGAGAAAAGCACTTTGAAATGAGATTTTTTCCTTTGGATGAAAATCAGATCATGTCAATTTCCAAAGATATTACCGGACAAAAAATTTGGGAAAAAGGCCTCGTCGAAGCGATGAATGCAGCTGACCAGGCAAGCAGAGCCAAGTCGGAATTTTTAGCCAACATGAGCCATGAGATCCGGACTCCGATGAACGGTCTGCTTGGTATTATTGATCTGCTCGAAAGTACCAATCTCAATAAGATCCAAAAGCAATACGTGGAGATTATCAAAAACTCCGGCAGCTCGCTTTTGGCTATCATTCGGGATATCCTCGATTATTCTAAAATTGAATCCGGAAAAATTCAGATTCAGTCCTTTGTTTTTGATCCCGTGGAGGAATTGAAAGATCAGGTGAAAATTCTTTCTGCCCTAGCAGGAAAAAAGGACATCAAATTCGAGGTTAGCTATGGTGATTTTGAAAATATAATTCTTGAAGGCGATAAGGATAAAATCAACCAGGTGCTGTTGAACCTGATAGGGAATGCCATCAAATTTACTCCTGAACATGGGACCGTAGGCGTGAAATTGGATCTGAGTCCTGTTGATGAATATTTCTACTTTTTGTCCTTCAGTATTTCTGACACCGGAATTGGGATTTCCAAAGAACACCTGGAGCATTTGGCAGATCCTTTTTATCAAGTCGAAAGTTCCAATACCAGAACCTATCAAGGCACAGGATTGGGATTGGCGATAGCCAAGAAAATCATCGAACTGATGGGCGGACAGCTGGAAATAGAAAGTGAAATCGGCCATGGATCGGTGTTTAGCTTTTCGGTGATTGTCAAAAAGGCTGATCGGGACTTCATCGCGCCGGAAAGCCACGAACTCACTTGGAAAGACATCCGCGAGATGGGGACGGTTTTTCCACTGCGGATCCTCTTGGCAGAAGATAATGATCTGAATCTCCAGTTGATGACTTTGATGTTCCAGCAGTTGGGATTTCAGTTTGAAGTGGCTCAAAATGGAGAAGAGGCGCTCGAAAAAGTGAAAAATCAGGATTTTGACGTGATCTTGATGGACGTGCAGATGCCATTTATGAATGGACTGGAAGCCACACGGGAAATCCGGAAATTGAAAGGGAAGGATAATCTTGTAATTATCGGATTATCCGCTAACGTGTTTGAAGAAGATCAAAAAAAGGCGTTGGAATCAGGGATGAATGATTACCTCACCAAACCGATTCGCCTAGCTTTATTGGCTGACAGGCTTGAGTTCTATTACAGAAAAGTAAGAGAAAAAGCGGATTGATAAGAAGAAAGGCTTCGGGGTTCCCGAAGCCTTTCTTCATTTATAATCCAGTGCGGAGATCAAATTCTTCCAGGTAATCTGCCACCTTTCTGACAAACATTCCACCCAAGGCGCCATCGACTACCCGATGGTCATAGGAATGTGAAAGGAACATTTTATGGCGAATGGCTATCACGTCTCCGGTTGGCGTTTCTACCACCGCAGGTTTCTTGACAATTGCTCCTACAGCCATGATTGCAACCTGTGGTTGAGGAATAATCGGTGTTCCCATTACATTTCCAAATGAACCCACATTGGAAACGGTATAAGTTCCTCCGGCCAAGTCATCAGCCGTCAGTTTGTTGTTTCTGGCTCGGGACGCGAGTTCATTTACTTTTTTGGAAATCCCCACCAGATTCAATTGATCGGCATTTCTGATCACCGGAACAATAAGATTTCCTGATGGAAGTGCTACAGCCATTCCCACATTGATGTCTTTCTTTTTGATGATCCTTTCTCCATCCACGGAGATATTGATCATCGGGAAATCACGGATTGCTTTTGCAACTGCTTCTATGAAAAACGGAGTGAAAGTGATCCCTTCCCCATATTTTGCCCGATAAGCTTCTTTGTTTTTCTCCCTCCAAAGGACGATGTTGGTCATATCGGCTTCCACGAAAGAAGTGACATGTGCAGAAATCCGCTTGGAATCGATCATCCGTTGCGCGATCATTTTTCTCATCCGGTCCATCTCAATGATCTCATCTGATGCTGAGAAACTGATTTGAGCCCTTGGTTCTGAAATGGAAGGAAATGATTTTGCAGCTTGGGTAGTTATTTCCGGATCTTTCCTGGATTTGATATAACCGAGCATGTCTTCTTTGGTGACACGGCCGCCTTTGCCACTTCCCTGAATTCTGGAGAGTTCCAAGGCAGAGATTCCTTCCTCCTTGGCGATATTTTTTACCAAAGGTGAATAAAACCGCCCATCGTCTGACAGAGGTTCTTTTACAGGTTCTGGTTCAGCGAGAATCGCAGCTGTATTTGTGGGAGCGGCAGCTACCAATTCCTCTTTGGAAGTTTCAACTTCTTTTTTGATTGCCTTAGAAGCAACACCATTTTCTGAGGAAGTTTCTATGACAGCGATTGGAGCACCAACTGCGACTACATCACCTTCCTTGGCAAGGATCTTTTTTAGAATTCCGCCGTGAGTAGCAGGAACTTCAGTATCAACTTTGTCTGTGGCCACCTCGAGTACCGACTCGTCTTGCTCAATGGAATCTCCTTCCTTTTTCAGCCAGGTGAGGATGGTGCCTTCTATGATACTTTCACCCATTTTGGGCATCAGCATTTCTACACTTGCCATAGCGATTGAGGTAATTTAATTGGGTTTAAATTCAAGTTTTAAAATTAAATTTTCTTGAACTCCTACCCAAACCTTGAATGTAAAATTTTATTTGTTATTCTGAATCAAGCAAATCCTTAGCAAATTCAAAACAGCAACCCCTGTTAATTGAATATTCAGCATTCGATCCTGGGTCAATTGGAGTTTTTTGGCCTCCGAAAATCCCTCTCCTGCACAGGCAATCCATACGGTACCGACTGGTTTTTCTTCAGAACCTCCATCGGGCCCGGCGATTCCACTACTTGAAAGCCCGAAATCTGATCCAAATAGGTTCCTCACCCCAGATGCCATTTCAAGGACAGTTTCTTCACTCACAGCCCCATGGGATTTCAGAGTTTCAGCCTTTACTCCTAGGATATTTTCCTTGAACTGATTATGGTATGGAACTACTGAACCATTGAAGTAATCCGAACTTCCCGGAATGCTGGTGACCAAATGCGAAACGTAGCCTCCTGAGCAGCTTTCGGCCAAAGCTAAAGTTTTCCCTGAGTTCTTCAAAAGTTTTCCGATGGCAGATTCCAAGCTTTCCTCATCAAAACCATAGACGTATTTGTCGATCAGGGGCATGATAAGTTCAATTTGCCTCGCGACTTGCTGTTCAAGTTTTACTCTGTCAGTTCCAAAAGCAGTCAGTCGAAGTTTGACATGTCCTGCTGAAGGCAAATAAGCCAATCGAATGTGCTCCGGAAGCGAATTTTCCCACTCTTTGATCAGATCGGCAAGCCAACTTTCACCGATTCCCACGGTTTTGATCACCTTGTGATAGATCACCGGAAGGGCGAAAAGTTCAGGCAACTTGGGAAGGACAAAATCCTTCATAAGCTTCTTCATCTCAAATGGAACGCCGGGCATAGACATCCAATACGTGCCATTCCGCTCAAACCACATTCCCGGCGCAGTGCCAACTTCATTTGGTACATAGGTGCAACAGGAGGGCAGATGACCTTGAAGTGTATTCAGCGGGGTCATTTCTCTTCCTCTTCGCTTGAAGAATGCAGTAATTGCCTCAACTGCTTCGGGTACTTCGCGGATTTCGCAGCCAAAGTACTCAGCTAATAGCGGTTTGGTCAGGTCATCCTGGGTCGGGCCCAAGCCTCCGGTGATCAGGATCAGATCAGCCCGTTTTTCTGCTTCGGCAAATGCAGTTAAAATATCTGTTCGATTGTCCCCGACGGTCGTTTTCCGGACCACTTTTGCTCCGATGAGATCCAGTTCCTGGCTGATCCAATGAGAGTTGGTATCCATGATTTGACCATAGAGCAATTCATCTCCTATGGCAATGATTTCTGCTTTTACAAGTTCCATTCTGGAATTTTGGATTTATCTGACTTTTGCTTTTCTGATGATTTTGGTAAAAACTGCCGGAAAGTAACGCTTGAGGTACACCGCTAGTGTTTCTTTTCCTCCGATGTAGACTTCTTCTTTTTTCCGGGTGATTGCAGTGAAAATTTCATCTGCACAATCCTCAGGACTCATCCCATTTGCCTGAGCTTCGTCCATTTGGCCAAGTGTGCTTCCATCAGCTGTGATGGCATTGACAGAAACATTGGTTCGGATAAAACCCGGACAGATCATCGTCACTGGGATGTTATCCTGAAAGTGCTCGGCTCGCAGTGTTTCGAAAAAACCGTGCAAAGCATGTTTGGAAGCAGCATAGGAGGATCTGAAGGGAGAGCCGAATTTTCCAACCAAGGAAGTAATAACCGCAAATTGGCCGGATTTCCGGGAAATGAAATGAGGGAGAAGGGCTTTGGTCAACGCAACCGTTCCAAAGAAATTAACCTCCATCAGTTTACGGTCTACCCCCAATCCTGTCTCACGAATTAGAGACCTTTGGCTTATTCCTCCATTATGGAGCATTAGATCCACCTGACCAAAGAATCCAATTGCCTGCTTTACTTTTTGGTCAAAAGTTTCAATTTCGGTTAAGTCGAGAGGAAGGACCTGAACTTCAGAAGAGTTAGAGCATTCTGACTTTACTCTGTTC
>DATIAI010000408.1:0-9384 GCA_035458065.1 Algoriphagus sp.
CATTCTGAATTTCTCAGACTGGGCAATGGTATTTTCCAGCTTAGCCATTCGTGCTCTCAATCTGGCATCGATATGTTGGATTTCTTCCAAATCTTTCAAAACCCGGTTGAGAAGATAGATCCCAAAAACATTCGGAGTGTAATGAGTTTGATAGCCTGCTGCATTTTCAAGGATGAAATTCAGACTGTTGTACCTTCCTTTTTCACCTTTCCTCTCGGTTTTTTCAATGGCTTTTGGTGAAATAATCAAAATCCCCAAACCCGCAGGAAGTCCAAAGCATTTCTGAACAGAAGCATACCAAATATCCGCCAGGCTAAAATCAACCTCAATGCCTGCCATGGACGAAGTGGTATCGACGGCAATCATTTTCTCCGGATATTTTTCTCCAATTGCTTCGATGACTGCCATCGGGACCTGAGAAGCATTTGCTGTTTCGTTTTGGGTAATTGCGATCAGGTCAAAGTCCTCTCCGATTTCCAATACGGCTACATCTACCGCTTGATTAGCCTCCAGCTTCAAAGAAGAGGTTGCGGGAATTATGTGTTTGGCAAATTCCACCCACTTTTTCCCAAAAGAACCGGAGTAGATATGGAAGCTTGCCTTCTCCACAATGGATTGGGAAATGATTTCCCAATTCTCTGTCGCTGAGGAAGTGAATAGCAATTTGTAATCGTCCGGCATGTGGAGCTTTTCCCGCATCAGCTGCTCGGTCTCCTGATAGAGATGCATAAATGCCCCACTGCGGTGATTTGCGCTTAGAATTCCCTGAGTATAGGCATCCTGTAAATATTGGGGAAGCGCGTCGTAAACTTTAGACGGCCCCGGTGCAAAAGTGATCATAGTTCTGGAGTGTGTAGAAAATAAGTAACGCCAAGTTCGTAGCCTTTAAGCCCTAATCCTGAAATCATCCCGATGCAAGACTTGGAAATGATGCTTTTGTGGCGAAACTCTTCGCGCTTATAAATATTGGAAATATGGACTTCAAGAGTCGGAGTCGTGACACCCGAAATGGCATCTGAAATCGCTACAGATGTGTGAGTATAGCCACCGGCATTGAGCAAAATGGCATTAAAGCTAAATCCGATTTCATGGATTTTGTTTATCAACTCTCCCTCAACATTGCTTTGGAAGTAATGAAGCTCGACTTGGGGAAAGCGCTTTTGAAGATGCTCAAAATAATCTTCGAAAGATTCGCTTCCGTAGATTTCCGGCTCCCGTTTTCCCAGCAGATTCAGGTTGGGGCCGTTGATGATTTGGATTTTCATGTGTTCTTAAATTGTTTTTTAATGGCCACATGGAATCCCGCAAGGCAAATAATCATCCTTCCGTGAAATTTTTTCTTCATGCTCGATTTCAAGATTCAATAGGTTTAAAGGGTTGACCCAAAGTTAAGTAGTCCGTGTAAGCTTACAAGTCCCGGACCTTTTCAGTTTATTCCTTCCTTTCTTTTATTCTGAAAAGGTAAGCCAAAGTAAACTCAAGATTGGTGGAGTTCATATCATAAATCCTGTCCTGAGCTTCTGGATTGGTGAAATCATAGGCAAATCTCACTTCCCCGGAAATGGTGCTTTTTCCAAAAAGTTTGGAAATCCCGGCCCCAGCAGTGAGCCCATACATAAACTTATTTGGCTCATCAGACGATCCTCCATAAGTCGGCAATTCCGGTGGAGTGGCTCCGGAATATTCACGGGTGATATCATCGGCTTTGAGTAAATAACCTAAATGAGGTCCGATTTTGATCTGAAAACGCCCTGATCTTCCGGCAAAAATACTGGCCAAAAATGGCACCTTTAAGTAGGTAAATTCAGTGTGATTTGCCTCTTCATCCGCATTAAACTGTCGAAACCCAAGAGTCAGCTGCTGGAAATTAACTTCGACTCCGGCATTTTTTGAGTTGAAATATTCAACTACAAAAGAAAAAGTCGGGGCGCCGATTCCATCGACAGATGTACCCCTGGTAGCGGCTGTCGCCTGATAGCTGTATGAGGACGTAGCATATCCCCCTCTGATTCCCACACTAAGCTGAGCAAAAGCACCAAATGGTAAAACGAGAAGAAAAAGGGCAATGAGGATTTTTTGCATCTTCAAAAATAAGGGAATTAAGCCAACCTGACCTACTTCTGATTCAGGATAAAGGTTCCGCTGATGATTTCCCCATCAATTCCTAAGCCTCTCACTTCTATCACAACTGGACCTGTTGAGTCGTTGGTGAAAAAGGAAAAAGTCACTTCTCCCTTTTCATCTGCTATCAAATAGGGATTCCAGTACAATGTCTGCCGGTCATCCTTTTCGACAGACTCGGTGATTTGCTCATAATCGACAGCAATAAAATTCCCCGCGGGTTGAAATCCCTGGACTAGAAATTCCTTTACTCCCGCCTGACCCGTCAGTTCATCCAGGCCCATATCAAGATTGTCTTTGAGATAGACTGCGATGATTCCATTTCGTCCCTGATCACCAAGCATGGGAGACATTCTGGTCACCACTTCTACACGATCGATATCGAAGGGATTAATGTTTCTGAGGCTATTAGCTGCCGATGCCCCACCGGCAGCATTGATGATTGCTTCATTGACCATGACCAGAGGTTCCATACTTCCTCCGGCTGAGACTGATCCGCCCCTGATCCGTATCTGCTGGTCCCCTGTTGCACCAACCATCGTCACCCGCATACTCGGAACATGCCCTGCCAAACTATTCACCAAATCTGAATTGATACCGGTTTTGGTAAGTTCCTCACCAGTCACCACAAAATCAGGATTCCCATAGATTGCCTGCTTTTTACCCTGATTGTTGCCTGTGGATTCAGGCTCTTTTTCCTCCTCCACTTCTATATTTCTCACCGGTTTGGCCAGTGTGATCAGTTTTGGAAAATAGGCATCTGTCGGGATGGCAACAGGAGCCTTCAAAGGGGTGGAAATTTCAACATTCAGGGGCTTCCCTTTTTTATCTGAAGCGGAAAAAGCCAACTTCATCGGCCCGTAAAATTCCATTTCATTCAAGACAAACACTCCATCACCTCCAGATTCCAAGTCGATCATTCCCTGGAAATCATTCACGAATGCCGTCACAGCAGTAGCCGTTCCTTTTCCTTTTTCATCTGTGACTTTTCCGGAAATATTCAGGCTTTTTTCGATCGGATAAGAAAACCGCTCTAAACCCAAAGTCTCTGAGACACCCTGCATATCAAGGACACTGTCCATGTCCAATGTCCGCCTTACCGGCACCAACTGCGTCGCATCCCAAACGCTCGCGGAAAGTGTTGCCGGGATCGCAATCCCTTTTGGATCAGAGACTTTTATGGTGATTGTAATTTTTTCTCTTTCTCCAAATTGCTCTTTATCCGGATGGATGATCACTCCCTGACTTTCCCACGAAGTCACGGCTTCATCCGGCGCTAGCCTTTTGTAAGGATCGAGAATACTCAGAGGCTGTAAGAAATAATGATTCGGACCATAATTCCTCATCCAGTTGGTATAAGCGCGGAGAAAATACTTTTCCCCAGCCATGGAATCAGGCAGGTAAAAATCACCAACAACAATTCCATCTCTAATTTGGAATTTTTTCTCAATAACCAAATCCCGCTCACTGCTGATCACCTCCACATGGAGAACTTTGCTCAATTCATCCCTTAAGTAGGGATTCCCATACGCGAAATAGCCTTTGAAAAAGACCTGGTCACCCGCATAATAATAGGGTTTGTCGGTGTGCAGGTAAACTTTCTCCTGATAGTTTTTGGCTGTTTTAGCCAAGTCTTGGAGCATGATGGCTTTTTCAGCATTGTAATCCAATGGCAACAAATTGGAAATCCGCTTGCGGTCCATGTCTCCGGAGAAGACCAAATCCTGAGGATTCATCACCATTCCGTTTTCTCTGACTTTTACTTTTCCACCGTTTACTTCCAGCCAAGAGACCGGATATGGTGCGTCCTTGTAGGTGTTTGCTTGTGCGAAACCTTTCTGATAATGGATTTCAATTCGACCTTTTAGATTGATGAAATATTCTCCCGGAGGACTGGTAGGTGTCACCAAGGGATCAGCTTTGTAAGGAACGACGGATTTGCCCAGTTCATTGGCAAATATATCCGAGCGCATATTCATGCTGGCAGATCCTCCGGCCTTGTCTCCATAGAGATAAAACCCTTCACCCTCCTGACTTCCATTGAGGATCGACCGAAACATATTCATGGGTGACTTTCGGTAAACATCTGCCCGGTTTTTCTCCCAGGTTGACTTTTGAATCTCAGATTCTGGATTCAGCTCCTCAAATCTCGCCGCACCTGCAATCCGATAATTGGTTGGAGAATCAAAAAACTCCTTGAGGTTAAAGGTGATTTTGTAACCCAAATATTGGTTTTCGATTTCTATCGGAATATCAGCTTTGGCGATAAAAGCCCCTTTATCTGTCGCAGCCGGAAAATCAATCACCCATGGGTTTAGAATCTGAGTTTTGGCTGCTGCATCGTCTATCCCGATGAACAGATTTTGGAATTTCCGCAGGTCTCTTTCCCAATTCTTGTCACGGGAAGCTTTGATTTCAACATCAGATAGATCTTGGGCAAATGGCTTCATAGCCAGATTGAGTGTTAATGTCCCGCCGGGATTTAGGGTCACTTTCTTGGTTTCTGCTACATATCCCATAAATGAAAAGCCCACTTCCAACGGCCCGGACTCCAAGCCTGCCAGGGTGAATTTTCCATCCATATCAGTGGCCGTTGAGATGGTGGTATTGTTGATAAAAACATTGCAAAAAGGAAGAGTTTCGCCTGTTTCAGCATCCTTGACGACACCGGAAATGGTGCCGGACTGCCCAAAAAGTTGAATTGAAAATGTCAAAAAAGTAAAAAGCAAAAGTTGAGTCTTTTTCATTGTGATGATACTGGTGAATACCCGAGGTCAAGTATATAAAAAAAGCTCCAATCAGGAGCTTTTAGTTTTGTCTATTTGACAATTGAAGGATTACCCTTCTTTATTTTGATCATCCCGATCCTTTAGTTTTTTATCCTCCACATTTTTGTTGAGAAACTCATTGATCTTATCAATGGGAAAACTGGACGAAATCTCACCAAAGGAATTGATTTCCATCTTGAAGCCTTTCAGTTCTTCATGAACTCTCGGCTCTTCTTCTTTCTTCTTTTTCTTTGTCATCTTATGCTACAACGGTCAAAGTGCTTAACGCAAATCGGATTCTTTTGGCCACTTCGGCTGATCCTAAGATAGCAAAAACCACCATCAAATCAGGACCTACACCAGATCCTGTTACTGCCAGTCGAACCGCCTGCATTACTTTTCCAAGTTTGATTCCTTCTGCCTCGGCCGTACTTTCCAATAAAGCTTTAGCTGAAACTGCATCAAAATCACCCGTAAAGCTATCCAGTGCAGTGGCGTAAGCGCCCAGTACTTTGACAGCATCGGCATTCCACTTTTTAGAAGCAATCTCCTGGTCAAAATCTGAAGGAGCAATGACGATAAACTTACTATCATTCCATAAATCTGCCGGGAAAGTCACTCGCTCTTTCATCAAATTGACGATGGCTTCCGCTTTTTCTGTTGGAACTTCCACTCCGTCTGCTTTTGCATTTGAGATGAAAAAGGCCATCAATTCGTCAGTGGACCTTACTCTTAAATATTGCTCGTTGAACCACTTTGCTTTGGCGATGTCGAATTTAGTACCCGACTTACCGATGCGCTCTATTGAAAAAGCTTCCACCAAATCGTCCAAAGTGAATAGTTCTCGTGAATCGCCTGGATTCCAACCCAGGAAAGCCAAGAAGTTCAGGAATGCATCCGGCAAATAACCCTGCTCACGGAATCCGGAGGACTTTTCTCCTGAGAATGGATCTACCCAATCCAATGGAAAAACAGGAAATCCCAACTTGTCTCCATCCCGCTTGGAAAGCTTTCCGTTTCCGTCTGGTTTCAGCAAAAGTGGTAAATGTGCAAACTGCGGCATGGTGTCTTCCCATCCAAAATATCGATAAAGCAACACATGCAGCGGTGCAGAAGGCAACCACTCTTCCCCACGGATCACATGTGTGATTTTCATCAAGTGGTCATCAACGATATTTGCCAAGTGGTAGGTCGGCATTCCGTCTGACTTCATCAAGACTTTGTCATCCAGCGTACTGGAATGCACCATCACCCAACCGCGGATCATGTCATTTAGACGGACCTCCTCATTGCGGGGGATTTTGATCCGGATCACATAGGGTTCACCGGAAGCTAAGCGCGTCTTCACCTCATCCTCTGACAAGGTGAGGGAGTTTTTCATCTGTGTTCTGGTGATGCTGTTGTATTGTGGCTGTACGACACGGGCGGCAGTCAGTCGCTCACGCATTGCCTCAAGTTCTTCAGAAGTATCGAATGCATAGTAGGCATGGCCCTTTTTGACCAAATCCAGAGCATACTGCATGTACATGGGCTTGCGCTCCGACTGCCGATACGGTCCGCAGTCACCGGGATTCCAAGGACTTTCCTCTGGTGAAATCCCTAACCACTCCAAGGATTCCTTAATGTAATCTTCAGCTCCGGGTACAAAGCGGGTCTGGTCTGTATCTTCGATTCGGAGGAGAAACTTTCCTCCCATTTTTTTGGCAAAAAGGTAATTGTAAAGGGCGGTGCGGACGCCGCCGATATGCAATGCTCCGGTAGGAGACGGAGCAAATCGTACGCGAACTTCTCTGTTCATGGGTGTCGTTTTCTCAGCTAAAAACCCTCAAATCCGGGTTTAGGTTTGTCAAAATCAGGGGGCAAAGATAGGGAAATGTTCCTGAAAGGGGTGATTCAGCAAGGTGCCAAAGTTGAAATTTGAATGGTCCGACTTTTTTGAAATCAAAACTTCTAAGTGAGCAATCTCCTTTACTCTTTTGAATCAATCACTCCTTTTCATCCTCAATCTTTTGAACTTCAATTTTCTTCTGATCGCTTTTCAAAATCCATCCTTTTAAGAGCGCATGAGCTGCCGCTTGTGTGGTGTCTTTTACCAAGATGAATTCGACACCTTGAATTTGATATTCAACAGCTAAAACTGAAAGGTCCGCTCCTGAGACATCCCGGATATATACGGCCAAGATTCTACCGGGATAGGTTTTTACGACTTCAAGGTAAATCTGTGGATCCTTTTGTCCACTGTCTCCAATCAGGATAAAAGCTAAATTATGGAACACTTGCAGAATATGTTTAATCTGCTTTAGCTTATGAACCTCATGACTTCCGGCAATTAATTGATCCCTTGACAAACCGAGATCCCGAAGCATCAAAGGTCCTTTTGGGATTTGATGGGCGTTCAGAAATTCCATCAGGAAATCATAAATATTCCACGGACTGCTTGACACGTAAAAAATCGGATTGCTCAGAATTTCATCCCTACCCTTTCGAAGCGCATCATAAAATTCTGACACTCCGGCGAAAGGAATTCGGGTATGTGCGTTTTGAGTAAAAGTCACCTTCAACATTTCCCACATTCGCATGGCGCCGGTGGTCAGGATCGTATCGTCGATATCTGAAATTATCCCATAATCAGGATTTGTTGAAGGAAAATATACTTCCCCCAATGCAACTACCTCGGTAGCTCTGCCAAGGAGATCGTGGAGTAATCTTAGCCTGATCGGGTGCCAACCTTCCTGAATTTCGACCCCGTCAAGTTCAAGTTTGATTTCGAAATATCCTTCTTCGTCAGTGGTGACTAGGATTTTTTTACCTTCAAAATCCGCTTCTAAATCCACTCCGGGAAAGACAATCGTGAGAAACCTTTTTCTCATTTTTTGGAAGTTTCTCCAGAATCTATCCTCAGGAGCCGATGCCTGAATTGTCCGATCCACCAAAACTCTTCCGGCCAAATACAGCTCTTTTCTATTTCCATACCCAGCGTAGGGCTGGATTAGCACCTTTTTCACAAACCCCAACTTGATCCAAACCCAAAGCTTGAGCTTAGAGACTTTTAGCTTCACATTATAAAGCAAAGGCAGAACGCGAAAGCCTGACGAGGTGGAAGTAGGCATGTGGTAAGATGGGACTTCCCAAGTTTCAATAAAAAGTTAAATCATTTTACTGTTTTTCTTAAAACGGCAACTTCCCCAAATCCACATTGCCTCCCGAAAGAATAATCCCCACTTTTTTACCAGCAAACCGCTCCTTATTTGCCAGCAAAGCTGCCAAAGGAACCGCACAGGAAGGTTCGATCACTATTTTCATCCGCTCATAGACCAATCGCATAGCTTCAATGGTTTGTGGATCAGTGGCCAGCAAAACGTCATCGACATATTTTTGCATCAGCTCGAAATTGAGTTTCCCAACCGAAGTCAGCAATCCATCAGCAATCGTATTGGTAGTCGTATGCGAAATAATGTGCCCGGCATGAAAGGAACGATAGGCATCATCCGCTCCAGTGGGTTCTCCTGCGATAACTTTGATTTCAGGATTAAGGTAATTAACAAGAAGCGCAGTGCCGCCAAGGAGTCCCCCACCGCCAACAGGTGCAATGACAATTTCCAGATTAGGTTGATCCTCCAGAAACTCCAGCGCGCAAGTGGCTTGTCCTTCGATCACATCCAAATGATCAAAAGGAGGAATAAAAACTGCTCCAGTCCTCTCGACGACTGATTCAAGGGTAGTTTCACGTGCTTTGAGTGTGGGTTCGCACTCTATGATCTCACCGCCATAGCCTTTGACAGCTTTCTTTTTAATCTCTGGAGCATTAGACGGCATGACGATGTAGGACGGGATACCCGCCACACTTGCTGCCCTTGCGAGAGCGGCGGCATGATTACCCGAACTGTGAGTCGCTACGCCTTTGGCTCGTTGTTCGGGAGAAAGTTTCATGACCGCATTGGCAGCACCGCGGGCTTTGAATGCGCCGACTTTTTGGAAGTTTTCGCATTTGAAAAAAATCTCACAACCGGCTATTTCATTGATTGCTGTAGATGTAAGTATCGGGGTGCGATGAATAAAGGGCTGGATGCGTTCATGCGCCGCTCTGATATCGGAAAGGGTGGGGAAATTCATAGTGTAAAGATATGAGAAGGGAAATACAATGGAAATACTGTTGAAATAGACTTTGCTTCGCAAAGTGAAGTTGGGCCAAATTGAAGGTTCAGAGTTTGAATCGGCTCAAAAAGAACGAAATTTCGATAGAATACGGCTCACTTCTCCTTTTGTTTGAGCCGTATTTCTATATAAATTGAGCCGATTAAGAGGAATAAAGTCAGCTATGAAAGAAACTCAAAGAGAAATATTGTCCATTATTCAGGACTTAAAAAAAGTCTCTAGGCAGGAAATAAGTAATAAGGTTTCCTTTGATTCAAGTCCTGCTACGCTCAAAAGGTTAATTCAAGGCCTTTTGGATGAAGATTGGATTATTACCGACGGAAAGGGAAGGGCAACTGTT
>DATIAI010000409.1:0-10020 GCA_035458065.1 Algoriphagus sp.
GGATTTGAGCGGTTTGTTACCTTCCATAGAGAGTTCATCTCCCGAAATCCGGTCGAAGACATCGTCTCCAAGGACTACCGCAACTTTTACTTTCAGCCCTTGATTTTGCGCGATTTCCAGGACCTTGGCTGCTCCGGCAAGGGGATTTGCAGCCCCCATATTGGTGATGAGTCTGGTATGGTGTTTCAACAAAAGCGGCAGCAGACCTTCGATTCTTCGTTCCAGCAGGACATCATATCCTGCCTTGGGGTCTTGTTTTTTTCTTTTTTGTGCCAAAGCAATTGTCCTCTCAGCCAAACACTCCAAAACCAAATAGTCCAGATTTCCCTTTTCTACCAATATTAAAGCAGGCTCGATCCGATCTCCTGAAAAACCCGCACCGCAACCGATTCTGATTTTGTCTTTCATATGATTTGATTTTTAATGAACATACTTGCCTAGTGAAGGAATTTGGATCCAGGAATTGTCATTTTCCCTTGTAGTCTCTTTGGATCATGATCGATTCCCTTTTAAACAGAAATTATACCCATCAAAACGGAAACAAACAGAATCACCATAGTGACCAAAAAGGCCAATGGAATGGTCTTTTTTTGATGCTCACCCAGATCCACTCCGGCTAGCCCGATCAACAGAAAGGTCGAACCAGTAAGCGGACTTACAGGAAATCCGGTAGTCATTTGCCCCATAATCGCTGCCTGGCCAACCTCCAGAGCACTTACTTGGAAATGTTCGGCTGTGGTAGCCAAAAGTGGAAGAATTCCGAAATAGAACGAGTCCGGATCGAACAGCATACTTGCCGGCATCGACAAGATCCCGGTAATCAATGGGAGCTGTTTGCCCATTTGTTCGGGCAGAAAGGTTTGAACACTTCCGGCCATAGCATCCATCATGCCGGAGCCTTTGAGTATTCCTGTAAAACAGCCCGCTGCAAACAGGATGCTTGCCATCAGCATGGCTTCCTTGGCATGTGCATCGATGCGCTCTTTTTGGTCTTCAAGGCGGGGATAATTCGTCAGCAAAGCAATGGCAAAAGCAACCATGAAGATGACAAAAGGCTGTGCCCATCCCATGATCAAGGCAGCTATGGCTATAATGATCAAAAATATATTAAACCAAAACATCCGGGGTCTTGTCAGGACTTCAGTTTGGTTATTTGGGTCTTTTTGCAAGCTTGAAACCGAATCACCCAACCTCTTTTTTTCACTTTTCCCCAGAAAAAAGGCAATCAGAAAAACCGTAAGAAGACCGAAAAAAAATGGAATCAGAATGGGGTTAAACAGTTCTGTTACTGAGATGTTTAAGGCGGTGGCAGCACGGATCGTTGGACCTCCCCAGGGAAGAATGTTCATCGTGCCGGCCCCCAGGGCCACTATACAGGCAAGAGTTATTCTTCTCATGCCCATTTGGTCATAAATCGGAACCATGGCGGGAATGACGACCAAAAAGGTCACAGCCCCTGATCCATCCAAATGGACCAACATGGCTAGGACGGCGGTGACAAGGGCTATTTTCACCGGGTCATTTCCGGCGATTTTAAGCAGGCGATGGATAATGGGACGGAAAGTGCCCGCGTCAAGGAGAATGCCAAAGAAAAGAATTGCAAAAACAAACATTACCCCCGTCGGAGCAATCGCCTGAAGACCGTCTCCGATCATTTTCGGAAGCTCTATGAATTTTCCGGCTGCAATGCCGGTAACAATCGGAACAAGAATCAGGGCAATGACCGGTGAGGATTTTTTTGTGATCACCAAAAACAAAAGCAATAGAATTGTCAAAAGGCCCAATGCAGCTAGCATATCTTATTTGTTTATGCTTTCCATAAACTTCATCTGCTCCCAGTGCGGAATCGTACGGGTCTTGACCTCGTTTCCAAGCTCGATCACCAGCGGATTTTCAGGATCAAAAAGCGGCCATTCCGGAAGTCCTTCCCCGTTGGGATTTCCTGTTTTCACAAAGTTGACCCAATAATCAGACATGGTTTTTTCCAGATCATAATCTGTCTGCTCAAAGGGCCTGTTCCAGTTTCGCAGCGTGTGAAGGGCATAGCTGAATTCGGCTGAGTGGAAAGCTCCATAGTTTGGTTCACCCGGAGGAATTCGTGTGAAATAGTACACAAAAGCGTCCTTTTGGCCCTTTTCGGTTTGCATCTTTGCCCAGGTGTAATTTTGAAAGCCAAACATTAATTCTCCGATGGTTTTTTGGGTTTCAGCAAGTTCTACTTCATTTCCGGCAGGGAAAAGCTGCAAATATTCGCCTGCACGGCCACCGTATTGTTTTTTAGCATTTGCAATAAATTGATCAGGAGACAATTGTTGACCAGCGGAAACCATATCGTCGGCATTCCATCCAGTCAGAAGGGGAACATCCGAAAATGTTCCTTCCTCAAAAGATTGCGTGACGCCAGGTAGGACTTTCCCGTCGATTACAGGGCCAAACCTTCCTGGAATTTTGATCAAACTGTCCGCTGATATTTTTCTGAATTCAGTAATAGTTGATACTCCCAGTGTATCAGTCAGGCTTTTTCCTCTTTCCTCGGCTCCCCGTAGTCCTGAGACCAAGCCGCTTCCCCGGTTAAACATTCCTCCGCTTTGGGCGATGGCTTTGTTGAAAAGCCCTTTTGCTTTTGGAGACACGACCAGGGCGTTTACACTGAATGCACCTGCTGATTGTCCGGCAATAGTGACGTTATCAGGATCACCTCCGAAAGCGGCGATGTTCCTTTTCACCCATTCCAAAGCAGCAATCTGATCCAGAATGCCATAGTTGCCGGATGTTTGATCAGCATTTTCCGCAGTCAGTTCAGGATGGGCCAAAAATCCCAAAATCCCCACCCGGTAATTAATGTTGACCACCACGATTCCTTTTTTGGCCAAATCCTCTCCGTCATAAAGTGGCACTGTGCTTCCCCCAGAATTGAACCCTCCACCATAGACCCAGACCATCACAGGACGCTTTTCATCAGCCTTTTCGGCAGCAGTCCATACATTGAGATAGAGGCAATCTTCTGAAATCGGTTCTGACGGAATCAGGAATTCTGCTGACCAGGCAAAGAAGGGAACCGGAGGTTTTTGCATCGGAGAAGCCGGTTTTTCAGTACAGGCTTTGATCCCTTCCCAAGGCTGAACTGCCTGAGGAGCTTTCCAGCGGAGATCTCCCACCGGCGGGGCTGCGAAAGGAATTCCCTTGTAGATTTTTACCTGCCCGCTTGAGTCGGTTTTTCCGGAAATCAATCCGGAATCAATCCTTAAAGATTCGATTGAGATCAGACTTTCTGTTTCTTTTTTTCCGCAGGAAAAGATTGAAAAAGCGAAAAGTACAAGGACAAATGGGGACAGTTTGGTCATGGTCAATTTGCTTTGAAACTGTAGAGGAATGGGGCTTTGTGGCTTTTTCCAGTAAAAAGCTTTTCGTGTCTGTCTAGAATGTCCAAGCTGAGCATCTTGCGCTGAAAGCTGGTTCGTCGGAGTTTTTCGCCCAAAATGGCTTCATATACTGCCTGAAGTTCATTCATGGTAAAGCGCTCTGAAAGGAGGTTGCCGCCGACCAGGTTGCGATCCAGGTTTTCCCTAAGGGTTTCAAGGGCTTTTTGGACGATAGCATTGTGATCAAGGATCAATTCCGGTAGTTGCTCAATGTCGTACCAGGCAATGGAGTCCGAAAGATTATCGGGAGTCAGGCTCACTTTTTCGTGGTCGATCAAGGCGTAATAAGCGATGGAAAAAAAGCGGTCCAGCATCCAATAGTTTTCCGGAACGGAATATCCGTTTGCTTCAAGAATTGTTTTCATCACTTCGGGCCTGAAACGGGCCATGTTTCCGAAAGTGTGAAACTGCTCCAGATAGATTTCTTTAAGTCCGGTACGTTCAAAAAGGCCTCTTTTCACGGCATCTTCCAAGTCTTCTGTTCTTCCTACAAAGCCTCCCGGAAGCGCGTGCCAGCCGGTTGCATGGTATTCCATCAGGAGAATCTTGAGTTTGCCCTTGGAAAATCCAAAGACTACGGAGTCAAAAGCAATATGGGGTATGAATTGGAAATGATCAGGTAGAGGCATGTTGGGTAATAATTCTGTTCTAAGTAAATAGGATTTTTCGGTAAGAGCAACTATTATTGTCTCAAAGTGAAACAATAGAACTTAAAAATCAACAGCCCATGAAACGCCTTATCCTAAATTTGGCCGTGATTTTCTTTAGTGCCACGCTCGTTTTTTCCCAAAGTGACAATTCCATGCCAGTTCAAACCACCATCAAGAACGGCGTAATCGAAGGCAATTACAACGTGACCAACGGAATTTCCACCTACTTTGGGATCCCTTTTGCCAAACCTCCGGTAGGAGATCTGCGCTGGAAAGCACCCATTCCTTCATCGACTTGGTCCGGGGTAAAAGAAACCAAAGAATTTGGTCCAAGACCAGTTCAGGGATTGGTTTTCGGAGATATGAACAGCATGTCTGATGGGGTTTCGGAAGATTGCCTGACACTCAACGTGTGGACGCCAGCTAAAAGAAACTCTAATAATCTGCCTGTCTTGGTGTACTTCTACGGAGGAGGATTTGTAGCGGGAGATGCTTCCGAGCCCCGGTACAATGGAGAGAGTATGTCCAAAAAAGGGGTGGTTGTAGTAACTGTCAATTATCGTTTGGGAGTTTTTGGATTCCTCGCCCATCCGGAACTGAGTGCTGAGGCACCTTATAAGGCTTCAGGAAATTATGGCTTGTTGGATCAGGCCTTGGCTCTGCAGTGGGTTCAGGACAACATCGCAGCTTTTGGAGGAAATCCCAAAAAAGTCACCATTGCTGGCGAGTCAGCGGGTTCGATTTCGGTATCCTATCAAATGGCTTCTCCACTTGCAAAAGCCAGCATTGCCGGGGCAATCGGAGAAAGCGGTGCCGGGATTTTCCCAACCTTGGCTCCAGTAAATTTGGACGAAGCTGAGAAAACCGGTAAGGATTTTCTGAGTAAAGCCGGGATAAATTCTATCGCAGAGGCACGGAAAATGTCTGCTAAGGACCTCTTGGAAATTTATCAGGAAGACGGAAGATTCGGTTTCCCGGTAGTAATTGACAACTATTTTCTGCCCAAATCCCTTCCAGAAATTTTCCGTGCAGGGGAGCAGGCGCAAGTTCCTTTGCTTTTGGGCTGGAATTCAGCAGAGATTCCGGGTGGTGCTTTTATGCAGGGTCAGCCTTACACCAAGGAAGCTTTTATTTCCAAAGTAAAGGAAGCCTATCCCGAGAATTGGGAGGAAGTTTTGAACCTGTATCCTTACGAGACGGCTGTGCAGGTGGAATATTCTGCAACTGATTTGGCCTCAGACCGATTTATTTCTTACAGTACCTGGAAGTGGTTTGACCTGCACAGAAATCACAGCAAAGAACCTGTTTATCGGTATTTATACAGTAAAATCCGTCCACCATTGGTTGACAAAACCTTGACTACCGGACTTGCAGGCGGAACAGTCAAATCAGAAGATACACCTCCCGCCCCAAAACCGATTGGAGCACCACACGCTGCCGAAATTGAATATGCCATGGGGAACCTTCATTTGGTGAAAGATTTTAATTGGAATGAAGAAGATTTTAAGACTTCTGAAGTATTTTTGAATTTCTTTACCAACTTTGTGAAAACCGGAAATCCTAATGGTCAAGGTGTGCCAGTTTGGTCAGCGGCTGCCTCAGGTGATCCAAATCCTCCGGTAATGATTATTGATACCGAATCAAAAGAAATTAAATCGGCCAAGGAAGCCAGATACGAATTCCACGACCGATTCTACAAGAATGAAAAGTGATCATTTTTGCTGCAAAATATTAGCAGATTTATACTTAACACGCTTTTCTGTTAATACTAAAGGCCGGGAAACTGGCCTTTTTTCATTTTTTACTGAGATCGATTCGATGTCGTAAGTAGGTTCTGAAAATGTGCTGATCCAAATATCCCGCCGAAGGTAATGATTGATGCCAATACACATATCCGACTTCAACGAGCAGGTTAGAAGTTACTTCTAAGCTAAAATCTGCAGAGATCCGGTTTTGATCAAAAGTTAACTCCTCAAAATCTCCACCGGTCTGGCCCATGACCTCATCAGCGATTTTTAGTTTCATGGATTTTTCACCCTTAATTTTTGCAATCGGGATGGCTGCTTGGAGACGATATCGAAATCTAAACGCCTGAAATGAAAAGCCTTCCCCCAAACCATCTCTAGTTTGATTTAGATTTTGGAAAAATCTTGCCTCTGCTCTTAACCTTTGTTCCAGGGTTATAAAATTCAAATTTGATTTATAAGAAAGTTCCAAATGGGGTCTTAACTCAGGCCAGTTGAAATCGTCATTTTCAAAACTTCCCTTTCGGTGAATAAGAAAAATGCTTGATCCTGTCGAAGCGTCCCAATTTTTGCCCAATATCCGATGAAGCCTAGTCCTGACCAAAAACTGATTTTGACTGAATGGAGCAACAAAATGCCGCTCCTGAATTTCAGTGACTACATACCATTTTTTATCAACGGGAATTGTAAAAAAATACCCGTACCAAATGGCAGTTTTATTAGTGTCCTGAGCCCTAAGTGGATTGGATAAGCAAAGTACCGCTATAAAGAATAGGGCAAAATGAGCAGATTTAACTTTCATGAATTGCAATAATTCACAAAGTTAATAACCTATAGGAAAAGTAGGGTAATAATTTTTCTAGTAAACCAAAATTGGTTTTCCACCCTCGCATGAGACGCTTTTTGGCCCCGCTAAAAGCGCACAATCAGAAATGATATTATGTTTTCGATTGTATTCAGCTTGAAGCTTGGTGTATTGCTCAACTAAATCTAAAATTTCTTCAGCAACGTCCTGATGGTAAGCGATGAAATGGGTGGGGCCGCCGCAAGCTTTGCTACCCATAGGAGTAAAAGTCCAATCGGAGGAATTTGTACAGGCTATGGACTCTGAGAGTGAAATTATTTCACTATACAATTCGTCAATTTCCTCTATTTGGTAGGTTTTTGAATTGTCCTCAGAAAGCTCGCATGCACTCATTAGAGCAATAAATAATAAGGTCAAAAGCCATTTCATTGAATTTGGGATTTGGTTGTTATAACGCCAAAAAACAGGAGAATGCTACACTTATTTAATTGCCATACACGATTTTTCCATCGACTAAGGTCTTTTCCACTTTTACTTCGTGGATTCTCATCGGATCGATGGAGAAAAGATCCTCCGATAAAACAATCAAGTCAGCCAGATAGCCAGGCTTGATCAGTCCTTTTTTGTGTTCTTCAAAGGAAGAATAAGCTCCCATTGATGTGTAGGCTTTCATAGCATCGAAAATGGTGATTTTTTCCTTTGGTAACCAACCACCTTCTGGGAAGCCGTAAGGATCGCGCCTGTTGACGGCCACATGGATTCCCCGGATCGGATCCAGGCTGATACAGGCAGGCCAGTCAGAACTGAAGACCAATTTTGCCCCGCTATTTAGGATAGAATTCCAGGCAAAAGACCAAGGTAATCTATCTTCCCCGATAGCTTTGGACCAGACTCCCACTGTAGCAGGATCGGCATGAATGGGTTCCATACTGGCCAAAATTCCAGATTTGGCAAACCTTGGAATGTCATCAGGTGAAATAGTCTCAATATGCTCGATCCTATGCCTTCTTTCTTTTGGCGGATTTTCTCTGATCGCTGTTTCGTAGGCAGAAAACACCTCTCTTACACCTCTGTCTCCTATAGCATGGGTGTAAAGCCGGAACCCATCCGCATCCAGTTCTTTTACCAGCGCATTGTATTTTTCGGAGGGAATATTTATAAGACCCAAAGCAAGCTCATCTTCTGGAAGAAGGTCAGAATAATGCTCTAGCATAGCCGCCGTGTGGGACTCGATGACGCCATCAATCATGAATTTAATTGCATCTGCACGGATCCAGGGGTTTTCTGTGCCGATGCTGTCTTTTAGAAAGTTGAACCGGGCGAGTTCGTCAGGAGTGGTTTTCTCTCCCACGGAGAAAGAAGCCGCATAGCGAACCGTCAGTTCTTCATTTCTCCATAAATCCAGATAAAGATTTAACTCTTCCGCTGATCCACTGGCATTTTGCATGCTGGTGATCCCAAGTGAAGCGGCAAGTTCCATCCCTTTTCGAAGTGCATTTATCTGATCTTCGTAGCCAGGTTCGGGAACAAGATTTCCAACCAGGCTCATGGCCCCCTCCTTAAATGCTCCTGTCGGATTGCCATTGGCATCTTTGACGACTTCCCCAAATCCCTCATAAACAGTAGCGGATGTAATTCCCGCCAACTCCAGAGCTTTAGGATTGGCATAGGCGCTGTGACCATCATAAGCCCGCAGAAAAACCGGCTTTTCGATGTCAAGCGCTTTCATGGTTTGGTGGTCAGGAAGTCCGGATTCGAAATAAGTGTATTGCCAGCCCCGGCCGGTGATCCACTCTTTTTCGGGATATTGTTGGATGAATTGAGTTGTAATGGAAATCACCTCCTCCAAAGAAGTCGTTGCCAATAAATCCACCTGCGTCAAACCCAAGGCTCCGCTCAAAAAATGAATATGAGCATCATTGAATCCAGCCGTCACCAGTTTCCCCTTAAGATCGATGATCTCAGTTTCTGAGCCAGCCAAAACGGCAATGCTTTCTGAATTGCCTGTTTCAGTGATGGTATTCCCATTGATTGCCAATGCTTCCACAAAGGTATCAGGGCCTTCCCCGGTCCAGATTTTTCCATTCGTCAGGATGAGCGTAGGAGGATTGGTTGAGGGCTTGCAATTCCATAACGAGAGTGTGATCAGGGAAAAGAGGAGGAGATTTCGCATAGGGTAAAAATGGAGATTCATTCAAAAGTCTGGAAACAAAAAAGTGCAGAAACCCTGCACTTTTTCTTGTTGGTTGGAAATGGATTATTCGGCTGTGGTTGGGTCGATAATTGTCTTGACTTCCGCCACTGAATTAGCCGGAAAACCTCCTTGCTTGGCATGTTCTCTCACCAAATCCTCGTTTGGCGCGATGTACACGCAGTAAATTTTATCCCCTGTGACATAGCTGTGAAGCCATTGGATCTTAGGGCCCATGTTGCTTAAAACCCCGCAGGATGTCTGCGAAATTCCTTTCAATTGTTCAGCGCTGAGTTTTCCCGCCCCGGGAATTTCTCGCTCGATTACATACTTTGGCATGTTGGTGAATTTTTAGACTACCTACTCGTTTGGCTTTTCGGTTTCAGAGTGACTTTTGATCCAATTTGGTCAAAGGCCAGATGAAAATAGGTAAAAGTCAGTTGCTTAAAAAGTAATGCGGTTAATTTCCTGAGGTAGGATTCATGTTTCGGATTGCTGTGATTTTCCAGGATTTTTTGTGGAAAACCACTGTAAAACTGCTCCAAAGATTCCGCTCAGTTCCATTGGGATCAGTAATGACGTATCGGCAATCCACCAGAGCTATTTCATCACTTAGATATTTGATTTTATCGACTTGGAGTTTGCGGATTCCGGGATTAGCATTGGAACTCCTCAGCATTCCGTCCACTGCTTCCCGGATGCCATTTCTCCATTCTCCATTGGAGACCAATTGATCCACATCTTCGGTCAGGATTTGTTTCAGGAGGACCGTGTCCTTGGTTTCCCTCGCTTGGGAGTATTGCTCGATGAGCTTGTGGATTTTGACTGCCTTCTCCCTTTCTTCCGGTTTGATTTGAGAGAATGCTAGAGAGGGAACTAAGAAGAGGAAAAAGATAAGGGTTTTCATTTTTTTGGGACTTGAGACAGGATTTAAAGTAAGGATTATTTTGAGAAAATCTCATGTTTTAGCCCATTTTGAAACTTTTGTTTTGGATAGGATTGGCGTTTTGAATACCAAAAAAATGTAAATTAGGCTGGTTGACCGGCGCAATTAATGTAAATTAGGCTGGTTGATCGGCGCAATTAATGTAAATTAGGCGGTTTTCCTGGCGCAATTAATGTAAATTGCGCCGGTCAAAGAAGAATTTCCTTGAATAAGTAGTAACAACCAGTATGGAAATCCCAAGATTTGTAGCGAAAAAGATCT
>DATIAI010000410.1:0-2538 GCA_035458065.1 Algoriphagus sp.
AAATCGTAAAGGACATCCAGGTGAGGATCGCTCAGGACGGCGAGATTCTGGTCAAAGGACCCAATGTGATGCAAGGATACTACAAGCAACCTGAAATGACCGCAGAGGTACTTAAAAACGGCTGGTTTCATACAGGAGATATCGGGGAACTAGACGGGGAATACCTCAAAATCACAGATCGCAAAAAAGAAATGTTCAAAACCTCGGGTGGAAAGTACATCGCACCTCAGGTCATGGAAAACAAATTCAAAGAATCCTTATTAATCGAACAGCTGATGGTGGTCGGAGAGGATAAAAATTATCCAGCAGCGCTGATTGTTCCAAGTTTTGATGGACTGCGGGAATATTGCAAGAGAAAAGATATCCCTTACAGCACTGATTCGGCTATGCTCCTCAATCCTGAGATTCTAGAAAAATTCCAATCGGAGATAGATAACCTGAACAAGAATTTTGCAAAATGGGAGCAGATCAAGCGGTTTAAGCTTTTGGGTAAGCCTTGGGGAATTGATACCGGGGAATTGACCCCTACCATGAAATTGAAGCGCAAGGCAATTTTTCAAAAATATTCCAGCGAGATTGAGGGAATTTATCAGTCCTAACCCCCTGGTTTTTTGAAGTTTTAGAATTCTTGATAAAAAAATAATCTCAGAATTACTTTTTGATCAAATCTAATTTGAACTGTTTTTATTTTGATTTATTAGAAAATTCTCCTAAAAAAGGAATTATTATTCTTTAAACGCCCATAAATTCAGTTTTTAATTTGTGATGCATGCATAACTTTTTTCAAGAATAGTATGCATGCATACAAAATATTTCTAAATTAGATCTGCTCAAATTCAGCTTTTGATTGCCATGAAATCGAGCATGAGTCAAAGAGACACATGGAGGCATGATTTTAGGCTTTGCGAGATTCCATCTGGCCGCTTAAAAAATTATAAACAGATGAAAAGAGAAGAAACCGTAGACTATCATATCAAAAGTGCATGGCATGCCATATCCAGAATGTACAATCAGCAAGCAGCTGAGGAGGGATTTACTACTGCCATCGGATTTGTCCTGATCAATATCCACTCCAAGGAGGGAACTCCAGCTACCAAAATCGCTCCTTTGATCGGTTTGGAAACCAGAAGCCTCACCCGAATGCTCAAAACCATGGAGGAAAAGGGACTGATTTTCAAAAAAGCCGATCCATTGGATAAGCGCTCTGTCCGGATTTTTCTGACAGAAGAAGGAATCGAAAAAAAGGAAAGGTCAATTAAAACCATCATGGAATTCAATGAGCAAGTCCGTGAAGTGGTCAGCGAAAAAGAACTGAATACCTTTTTTGGGGTATTTGAAAAGATCCAGATGGTCATTGACCAAGTCAACGGCAACGAAATAAACAAACCCATATTTGAATTATAAACCAATAGTCCGCCAGTCGGATAGCCTACCAAAAACCCAAAGAAATGAACAGAACCATTAAAAAAGTAGCCATTTTAGGTTCAGGTGTGATGGGATCGCGCATTGCCTGTCATTTTGCCAACATTGGCGTACAGGTACTTTTATTGGATATTGTTCCTTTTGAGCTCACGGAAGAGGAGCAGAAAAAAGGGATGACCAAAGAACATCCTGCCGTCCGCAATCGGATTGTGAACGCGGCCCTACAAAACACCCTCAAATCCAACCCATCGGCCATATATGATAAAGCCTTTGCAAATCGGATTACCACGGGAAATTTTGATGACGACTTGCCCAAAATCAAAGATTACGATTGGGTGATGGAAGTTGTCGTGGAGCGACTGGATATCAAGCAGTCGCTTTTTGAAAAAGTAGAAGAATATAGAAAACCCGGCACACTGATCACTTCAAACACTTCGGGAATCCCCATGTACATGATGTGCGAAGGGAGAAGCGAAGACTTTCAGGCCAATTTTGCAGGCACCCATTTTTTCAATCCTCCGCGATATTTGAGACTTCTTGAAATCATTCCTGGTCCAAAAACCAAACCTGAAGTTATCGAATTTCTGATGGAATATGGGGATAAGTTCCTCGGAAAAGAGACCGTTCTCTGCAAAGATACTCCTGCATTTATTGCCAATCGAATTGGGGTTTACGCCATTATTTCGGGAATGCATGCCATCGAAAAGATGGGCTTCAGCGTCTCTGAAGTGGACAAACTTACCGGGCCGATTATCGGCCGTGCAAAGTCAGCAACTTTCCGAACCATGGACGTGGTTGGCTTAGACACCACTGTCAATGTTGCAAACAACTTATTCAAAGCACTTCCACACGACGAATCCCGAGACAAATTCAAACTTCCTAAGATTGTCGAGGTCCTTTACAACAACAAATGGTATGGAGATAAGACCGGCCAGGGTTACTTCAAAATGATCCGTCACAAGGATGGAACCAAGGAATTGAAGGAATTGGATCTTAAAACTTTCGAGTATAAGGATGTCGAAAAACCAAAATTCAAAGCTTTGGAGGCTTCCAAGGAAATCGAGGACCTCAAGAAAAAAATCAAGTTTTTGGTCAATTTCGATGACCGGGCCGGAG
>DATIAI010000411.1:0-6005 GCA_035458065.1 Algoriphagus sp.
TCTTTCAGAAGTTATTTATTCAGCAGGCTAAGACTGCATTTTTATAAGACACGAGTCTGAAGACTTGCGCCAATTGCGTGATTAGATATCTTTCCCCTGAAATCCCTATTTTGCAGGCTTAATTTTGAAATCAGTTCATGAAGCTCAATTTTCAGAAAGACCTGCTTCCCCATCTACTGGGAATTCTTCTTTTCTATCTCATTGTGGTCCTGTATTTCTCCCCGATGGTATTCGACGGAAAAATCATTTTCCAGGGAGACATCCTGCAGTGGGAAGGTTCGGCCAAGGCAGTGCTCGACTACCGGGAAAGTACAGGCGAACAGGCACTTTGGACCAACAGCATGTTTGGCGGAATGCCTTCTTACTTCATTAGCCTTGAGTTCCCCGGAGATATTACCAATGCGCTGATTTCGGTCCTGACTTTGGGACTTCCCCATCCGATCAGCGGATTATTTTTTGGAATGGTGGGCATGTACATTTTGCTCCTCAGCTTTGGTGTCAGACCTGTTTTCGCCATTGGCGGTGCAATCGCTTTCTCTTTCAACACTTATAATTTACTTTCTCTCGAAGCCGGACACAATGCCAAGATCTGGGCGGTTTGCCTGATTCCATTGATTTTGGCAGGAATTCATCTGGCCTTTGAAAAGAAGAGAATCCTGGGAGCCGCCCTGTTGGCTTTGGGACTTTTGCTTCAATTGAAATTCAACCACCTGCAGATCACTTATTACACGCTTATCATTTCTGTAATTTATGTGGTGGTTCGGATGGTTTTTGACTGGAAAAAGGAAGGAATTCCCGGCCTCTCCAAAACCATCGGATTCTTGGTTCTAGGAGCAATTTTGGCAGTAGGAGGAAATCTCGGCAGATTGGCCACAGCTCTCGAATACAGCCCCTATTCCACCCGGGGCAATACAACTCTTGAAACCAAATCCTCCGGTTTGGACAGAGATTATGCCTTTGGCTGGTCCAACGGCAAACTTGAAACCCTGACCTTGCTCATTCCGGACTTCTACGGAGGAGGCAGCAATACCCCACTTTCCAAAGATTCTGCTTCAGAAAAAGCCCTCCGAGCTCAGGGAATCGACGCAGCGCAAATCAACGGCTTTGTGCAGGGTGCGCCGACTTACTGGGGAGATCAACCTTTTACAGGCGGTCCGATCTACGGCAGCGTGATCTTGGTATTTCTGGCGGTTTTGGGGATTTGGGCTGCGCCAAAAGAAAGTTTGATCACTTTTGGAGTCATCATAGTCCTTTCCCTGATGCTGAGTTGGGGGAAGAATCTGGCTTGGTTCAACTACCTACTTTTTGACATCTTGCCCGGCTACAACAAGTTCCGGGCAGTATCCATGGCATTGGGAATGACTCTTTTTGCCATACCTGTTTTGGGGATGATATCTCTGGAAAGACTGGTGAAAAAGAATGACCTCAAACCTCTGCTTTACGCCGGGGGAATAGTCGGAGGTCTGACCTTAATTCTTGCTGTGGCATCGGGTGCCTTTTTCCGTTTTGAGGGAGCCGGTGACGCCAGTTTCCCGGATTGGTTGGTGACTGCAATGAAAGCCGACCGAAAGGCCATGCTTTCGGCTTCTGCTTGGAAAAGTTTTGCTTTCGTGGCTGTCGCGGTTGGACTGATCTATTTTCACCTCAAGGGAAAAATCTCTGACCTCATCCTCGGCGCTGCTTTGATCGCTTTGATCACCGTGGACATTTGGACGATCAACAGAAGATACCTGAACGCCGAGTCCTTTCAAGGCAATCCTTCCCGACAGTTTTTCGCGGAAACTCCTGCAGAAAAATCCATTGCAGCAGATGATGATTATTTCCGAGTATTGCCACTTTCTGAAGGCTTGACTCAAGGTGCCCGCACTGCTTATCGCTTCAACAGTTTGGGTGGCTATCATGGTGCTAAGCTCCGCCGCTACCAGGACTTGGTCGAAAATCAACTTCAGCCTGAATTGGAGGCTTTTATCGCCAAAGCCCAGGAGGGAACTTTCGATTGGGAAGGAACCGGAGTCATGAATATGCTGAACACCAAATACCTGATTGCTGGATCGGAAGCCAATGCGGTTTTTGAAAATCCATTGGCAAATGGCCCGGCATGGGTTCCTTCTGAAATTGTACCTGTTGGAACCAACAACGAAGAAATCGAACGTTTGGGAGAAATCAACACCAAAGCTCAGGCGACGCTAAATTCTCAGGAATTTGGGCAGATTTCTGCCGGATCGGGTCAGGTCTCTTTGACCTCCGTTTCCCCAAATGAAATGAAATACCAGGCATCTATGAGTCAGGGTGGCTTGGCTGTATTCTCAGAGATCCATTATCCAAAAGGCTGGACAGCCACGATTGACGGAAAAGAAACACCGATTCTCCGGGTAAATTACCTGCTCCGCGGATTGGAAATTCCGGCCGGAGATCACGAAGTTGTCTTTACCTTTGCACCATCCAGCTACTATGCGACCAAGACCCCGATGGTTATTTTCCAATACCTGATCCTGGTCACCCTGTTTGCAGGAGTTTATTTCACTTACAAAGAATCCAATGCAAACGCCTAAGTCTGATCAAAAAGAGCAGGTCGTCAGTTTCTACGATGAGTTTGCCGAAAAGCAACAGAAAACCGGGATCAACTCCAGGCACCTGAGCATCTTGGACAAGGTGAAAGCGGCAGGCTTGCAGGCGAATCACCGGATTTTGGAAGTGGGTTGCGGCATCGGCACGGTCTCTCACCTATTGGCAACCCAAGTTCCAAATGGAGAAGTCTTGGCTGTGGATATTTCTCCGGAAAGCATTGAGAAAGCGAAAGTTCTCTGGAAGTCTCAGAGGAATTTGAGCTTTGAAGTTTCGGACATGTCAGACTTTGAAAAGAAGGGCAAAACCTTCGACTTCTTTGTCTTTCCAGATGTGTTGGAGCACATTCCTGTGGATCAGCATTTCAGACTGTTCCAGAATATCAGCAAGCATGCGCATCCGGATTCGGTGATTTTCATCCACATTCCGGCTCCTCGCTATCTGCAGTGGATGATCGAAAATGAGCCTCAAAAACTTCAGGTCATTGACCAGCCTTTGGACACCGGGGAGTTGGTCAAAACCATTTCGTCCACTGGTTTTTACCTGGAAAAGATGGAAACCTATCCCCTTTTCTTTGCCGAAAAAGACTACCAGTTCTTTATCTTTCGCGCAGCAAAACCGCTCAAATCCTCCACCCCACGCAGCAAGTGGACGGTACTGAAAGAACGCATGCGCATTCGCCTGAAATACGGCCTAACTAAATAATCAATACCGGAACTATGAAAATTCAGGAAAATGCAGTGGTAGGACTGACCTACGAACTCAAAGTGAGCAAAGAAGAAGACGGCATCGAGTCGGCCCCTTTCAGTGTGGAAATCCGTGACGAGGAAGATCCTTTCTACTTCCTTTTTGGACAAAGCGGATTGCCTGAAAAGTTTGAGGAACTGCTTGCAGGCCAGGACGAAGGCGAAGACTTTTCATTCACCATCAACATGGTAGATGCTTATGGCGAGGCGGACGAAGAATTGGTGATCTCACTGCCCAAGACCCAGTTTTCCGGAGAAAGAGGCTTCTCTGCAGAGATGCTGGAAGAAGGCAATTTCCTTCCGCTGATGGATGAAAACGGCTATAGCATGCAGGCCAAAGTATTAAAAGATCTGGGTGAAAACCTGTTGTTGGACTTCAACCATCCGCTGGTAGGCTTTGATCTGCACTTTGAGGGAAAAATCATCGAAGTTCGTGAAGCGACCAAAGATGAACTTACCCATGGACATGTGCATGGGGAGCATGGAGAGCATGAATGAGTAGGCAGTGAGCAGTTGCAGTGGGCAGTCTGAAATTACGATTTATGAAGTACGATATACGAGGCCTCGCCGGGGTCAAGGAATTTGATCCTAGCTATCTCCTAGATTTAGAAAATTGAAGTACGAGGAATTGAAAAGTGTTTAGGGTTTTGGCCCTGGACACTTTTTTTTGATCTAGGTTGGTCTCGTTTGCAGCTTCTATCACTCTACACCCACTGCTGGTCGATACGAAAATAGCTTTAGCTTTTTCTTTGTGCTCTTGAAAAAGGTCAGAAACATCCTGGAAGTTGGAGGTTCGGAACATACCTCTTTAGCCCTTTGATCATAATCCTTTGCGAACCTTTGCGGTAAAAAAATCAATGCCTCAAAACCAACACCCTCTCCTCATCAAAATGGAGATAGACCCGGTCCCCGACATGGTACTTGCGGAAGGGATCATCGACTTCCCAAACCTGACCGCCGTTTCTCAATCGGATCAATAAGGAATTGTAATGCACCAGATAACGCTGATCGATCACATGGCCGAGAAGCTCCCCCTTGGTACGAAGACGCACATCTGCCGGACGGATATAACTGTCAAACCGATCCGGAATCAGATTGATGGGAGAAAAAAGCCTCGCCACATAGCGAGTCTTGGGATGCTCGCATAGATCCTGGGAATTACCTTTTTGGACGACTTTGCCCTTTTGCAGGATCAAAACCGAGTCGGTCAGCCGCAAAGCATCGTCTAAATCATGGGTTACGAAAATCACAGTCGTGCCGGATTCATGAAGCAACTCCTTCAATTCAAATATGAGCTTATGCTTTTGGATCGTGTCCAAATGGCTGAAAGGTTCGTCCAGGAGTAAGACCTCAGGTTCAACGGCTAAAGCCTGTGCTATTGCCACTTTTTGCTGCTGTCCCCCACTCAACTGGCGTGGAAAACGCTCGCTGTAATTCTCCAAACCCAACTGTTCCAACAGTCTCCTCACCCGCTGCTGCCGATATTTCGGGTCAAAATTCAACAAAGGGCGAGAAATGTTTTCGACCACCGTAGCATTGGGAAACAACTGGTAATCCTGGTGGATCAGCTTGATCTCATCGTATCCCGGCACCAACTTTTGGGCTGGATTTTGGATCTGCTTTTCTCCCAACCACACTTCCCCGCTGCTCTGAGTCGTCAGCCCTGAGGCGATCCGAAGCAGCGTACTTTTGCCCGAACCGCTCTCTCCAACTATGGAAAGAAATTCTCCGCGCTCCATCTCCAGGGAAAATTCCTGAAGTGCAACATGCGAATCGTAAGACTTGGAAACTTTGCGGATGGAGAAGTAAGGCATTTTTGGATTCGAGATTTAAAATTTGAAATTCGACATTTGACGTTCGATATTCAATATTCGATATTAATTGAAAAAATGGAAGTTAAGAAGTGGGAAGTTGGAAGTTTGGAAGTAGGGAGGTGGGAGGTTTGGAGGCAGGAAGTGAAGTGTTAACTTGAGCATCTGGCCAGAGGTAAACACCTCAACTCACCCGAGGCTTCGTAAATCGTACGTTCGGTCTGCCCACTGTGACTGAATGCTGTGACTGACCACTTGAAACCGGCTTCGACTTCGTAACTCACGTTACTCAGGTGCTCAGCCTGACACGACTGTCACCCTGAGTACCTGACCAACGAAAGTTGGGAAGTTCGAAGGGTGGGAGCTTGGGAATTGTCACCCTGAGCCCCTGCCAGAGGAAAACACCTCAACCCACCCCGAGGCCTCGTACTTCGTAAATCGTACATCGTAATTCTCCATCACTCCAAACTCTCCCTAACCTTCTTCGGCAAAGAATCCCTAATCAACTGATAGCTATCCCTCGCCAGCTCTAGAATAAGCGGATCAGGCACATTCCCACGCGTGCTGACCGAGTTCCAAAGCGTCTTATTCATGTGATAGCCGGGAGTAATTCCCGGATACTGCTCACGAAGCTCGATGGCTCTTTCGGGATCGCATTTGAGATTGACATAGGGGAAATTATCGATATCCATCAGCGCAAACATCTTCCCTCCCACCCGAAATACCAGCGTGGTAGGGCCGAAGGGAGTATCCTCCGTCACATGCGGAAGCGCTAGGCAATAGTCGCGGAAATATTCTAAAGTCATATTGAGTTCGGATGTGGGATTTCGGATTTCGGATTTTACGTCATTGCGAGGTCCAAAAGACCGAAGCAATCTTTCTG
>DATIAI010000412.1:0-8319 GCA_035458065.1 Algoriphagus sp.
CAAAATTCAGGACCTTGGATTGGTAGTTTGGCAAAAATCGCATACTCAGCAGGATTCCGATCAGAGCGATGGGAAGATTGATCAGAAAAATCCAGTGCCAGGACAGATAATCTACCATATACCCACCCACCAAAGGTCCTAATACCGGTCCAATCAATGCAGGGACAATCGCGTAATTCATGGCCTGTACAAGTTCATTTTTGGGGTAAGTTTTGATAAGAGTCAATCTTCCCACCGGAGTCATCAAGCTGCCCCCCACGCCCTGAAGTACTCGTGCAAGGACCAATTGCGTGAGATTTTGAGAAAGGGAACAAAAAAGAGAACCCAAGGCAAAAAGAGCCAAGGCGAGGATAAAGATCTTTTTGGTCCCGAATTTATCAGCCAAAAAACCGCTGATAGGCATCAGCAGCGCCACAGTCAGCACATAGCTGATGATGGCGTTTTGCATGTGAAGTGGTGATTCTTGGAGATCCGAAGCGATCGCAGGCAGAGATGTGTTCAAAATCGTAGAATCCAGCATCTGCATAAAAATAGCCGTAGCCAGAATGACAGGAAGTATCCGCTTGATTTGGGGGCTAAGGGTCGCCTCGTCCATAAACCTATTTGTAAGTCAGAACTATACGAAGATAACTTTCGTGCCTCATTCCCCTAAAATAATGAGATATTTTCATGAAAAGAGTAGTTTGTAGTTAAGTGAATTTCCTGTATACAAAAGGACAATAAACCCCAAAAAACGCCAAAACAAATTCCATCTCAAATTCAGAATTAGCTTCTGAAAATCAGTACCTTTTGTAGGTATCTAGCCAATAAACCGATGAAGAAGCGCGAATTTTTAAAGAAAACCTTGGCAAGTTTTGGTTCAATCGTAGCCCTGCCGGTCATTGGCTGCGAAACAAATGGTGCCACTGATTCAAGTGACCAAGCGTGTGAAGTTTCACCCAAGGAAACCCGAGGCCCTTTTCCGAATAAATCACCTGCAGAACTCATGCGGGCAAACATTGTTGCAGACCGTCAGGGAATCGCCCTTTTGATCAATTTTAAAATTCAGGATCAAAGTGAAACCTGTTCTCCTATTTCCGGAGCAGAAGTGGATATCTGGCACTGCGATGCTGAAGGGTATTATTCGGAATATGGAGCTCACCCTTTGCAGGAAAAGGATTTCAGACAGGTTTCTTTCCTTCGGGGCAGGCAGACCACTGATGCCAATGGGGAGGTTTCTTTCATTAGTATTTTTCCGGGTTGGTATCCAGGTCGTGCACCTCATATCCATGTGGATGTACTCCAAGAGGGAAAAATTATCCTCAGTACCCAGGTTGCTTTCCCCGAACAAGCTACTTCCGAAGTATATGCCAGTCGAGGTTACAAAGGAAAAGAAGATACCCCAAACGAAAAGGATGGGGTTTTCCGAAATAGCCTGGCGGGAAATATGGCAGATTCCGTGTCCGGTAATCTTCAGGATGGCTACATGTTGAAAAAGGTGATTACGGTAGGTTGATGCGGCTTGCTGTTTTAGGAGGTCGAGTCAGCGGATTCAATTGGTATTAAGGCCAATCTTTCTGACTTTTTCATTCAATACAAATAGACAAAATCGGAAAATCGTGTTCTTGGATCAAGTTCTCTGTCAAACTCGAACTGAAGAGTTTAACTAAACCGGGTTTACGGGATTTTGCGAGAACAAGGAGATCCGGGTGGTAGTTTTTAGAATAGAAAAGAATGCCTCTTTCCGTATTATGGGCATTGATCAAAACCCTGTTTACCGACGGCGCTATCTGTTTGAATTCATTAAACATCTTGTCACTCTCTTCAGTCTCAAAAAAATTATAAGGCGTATTGATAAAAACGAGGTCAATTTCAGCACCCATTAATCCAGCAAACTCTTTTATTTTGGAATAGGTCTCTTCCTGATTTTCCTCCAGAGTGCTCATAAATGCGATTTTATTAATTTCTGCTTTTCCGGAAGATTTTTGGATAACCAAGGTTGGTGTTTTTACATTGCGGAGCACTTTCAGAGCGTTGGATCCCAACATGAAACTTCTCGATCCGCCCATTCCCCGAGATCCCATAATGACCAGGTCGGCCTTGGTGTTTTGCACATGAGAAAAAAGGTTTTCCGGTCCAAAATTGTATAAGAGGGTTGGAATGGCCATGATTCCGTGATTCTCAAAGGTGCGAACCAAATCAGAAAGCTTGGATTTGGCATTTGCGATTTCTTTTTTGGTTTCGGGATAGTAATCCTCGTGTTCCTTGGGGAGATGGATCCAATCCACCGGAGGTTGCAATACGTGCATTACCTCTACTCGTCCATTGATTTTTGAAGCGATCAATTTGGTGTAAAAAGCGGCATGATCTGCCACTTCAGAAAAATCCGTAAGGAGTAAAATCTTAGATCCTGTTTTCATGGCTAAGGTTATTTGGGTACTCCAAGTTAAGCCAAAAGAGTTGGGGATATCTTGCCGAAAATCGGCCAGTTGGATGATAATAGTCAGTAAATCAGACTGATTGGTGATGCCGGAAATTTCAAAATCGTACCGGCTTTATTGTGGAATTGCAAATTCCTCGGGATATTCAAGAGGATTAACAAATTCCGCTCAGTTTTTTTACCAAAAGCAGGATTGAGTCTATCTGGATTGAGAAATTTCAATTTAAACCATTGGCTTGATGCTGGAACTTTTCCCTTTTTACTTAGCCATTATCATCGTCATTGTTTTGCTGGTAATGCTGGCAAACAAAGCAAAAATTGCCTATCCAGTTTTGCTGGTTCTAGCCGGTTTGATTATCAGTTTTATACCGGGAATTCCTACAATACAAATTGAACCTGAACTCATTTTTATAATTTTTCTGCCTCCTCTGTTGTATGAAGCTTCGTGGTCAATCTCTTGGAAAGAGCTCTGGAAATGGAGGAGGATTATAACCAGTTTTGCGTTTTTGGTAGTGTTTCTGACCGCGTCTTCAGTGGCTTTGGTTGCCAATGCCTTTATTCCGGGATTTTCATTGGCATTGGGTTTTTTACTTGGAGGGATTGTTTCTCCTCCTGATGCAGTCAGTGCCGGTGCAATTTTAAAGTTTGTGAAGGTTCCCAAGCGGCTGTCTTCCATTTTGGAAGGGGAGAGTTTACTGAATGACGCCTCCTCACTGATCATTTTCCGGTTTGCAATGATTGCAGTGGCAACAGGTCAATTTGTCTGGTATGAGGCAGCTTTAAGTTTCAGTTGGATGGTTGTTGGCGGTACGGGGATTGGACTTTTGGTGGCATGGGTTTTTTTGAAAATCCACCGTAATCTACCTACCGATGTGAATATGGATGTGGTGCTGACCCTAGTCACCCCGTACTTCATGTACATTGCCGCAGAGGAAGTTCACAGTTCTGGTGTTTTGGCTGTAGTAAGCGGCGGCCTGTTTCTTTCTCATAAGAGGCATCAATTTTTGAGCAGCGCTTCCAGATTGCGTGGAATCAATGTTTGGGAAAGCCTGGTCTTTATTTTGAATGGATTGGTGTTTTTGCTCATCGGACTTGACTTGCCGGAAATCACCGCTGGAATACCGGATTTGAGCATTGCAGCGTCTGTAGGTTATGGTTTGCTTATCACTGGGGTCTTGATTGTAGTGAGGATTTTGGCAGCATACGGGGCTGTGTTGGTGACGCTTATTATGAGAAATTTCATTACCGTGGCGGACAGAAGAAGTCCAGGGTTTAGGGTCCCCCTGATTTTGGGTTGGGCAGGAATGCGGGGAGTGGTTTCCTTGGCAGCCGCACTTTCCATCCCGGTTTACCTGGACAACGGTGCTGAGTTTCCCCAAAGAAATCTTATTCTGTTTATCACATTTGTAGTGATTCTCTGTACGCTTCTTATGCAGGGTTTAAGCCTTCCATACTTGATAAAAGTGGTAAATCCACCTCACTACGATGATTATTTACCAGAAGAGGAAGCAGATTTGAAGCTGAAAAAAGAACTGTCCGTTTATACTTCTCAACTCCTAGCCGAAAATTATTCGGATGAACTGCAGCACAGTGCTGCATTGCAGAGTATGGTTTCAAAATGGAAGAGTGAAAACGATCAATTGCCTTTGATTTTTTCAGATGAAATAAAATCCATTCAATTGGAAATTTTGGAAAAACAGCGGCTATGGTTAATGAAAAAGAATAACCTGGAGGATAAATATGAAGAAGATCTGATCAGGAAATTTATCCGAAATCTTGATCTGGAAGAAGAAAAGATAAAGCTGCTGTGAAAGAGCTGTTCAAGTTTCTCCCAAATCCAGTTTGTTGATTTTGAAGCTGACGCCAATCCGAACTTTTTTGTACAGAACTCCAAAAGACCAATAATTCAAGCTAATTGAAGGGCATTTTGAAGAAATCTCAATGAAGTATTCAAGACGGGAATTTTATTCTTAACCCTATTTCAAACCGAAAATCTTGGCTAAATCACTTTCTGCAGCCAAATAACCGAATGAAGAAAAGGCCTTGGTATTGACCAATTCCTCCATCAGTTGTTTTGCTCTGATAGAATCTCCATGGTACAAATACCAATTGGCAACGCCATAACGAACAGCGTCATTGGATGGACTGCCTTCTCCTGTCGGAATCAGTGAATCAACCGGAATCCAACCCTTGTAAAGTCGGCAAAGGTCCGCGTAACTCTGGTTTTCTATTACTGTTGAATCGGCATGGATAGGTGCCAAAAGTGAATCAGCCTTTGTGGGATTTCCCAAACGCTGCTGAATCATGTACAACCAATGGGTACTGGAGACAATATTGTCGTAGTGATTGCCGCTTTCCCGGCACTTTAGATAGGCAGTGTAAGCATTTTCATACTGATGGGTCAAGTAGTAGGCGAGACCTAGATGGTACCAGATGTTTCCGTGAAGAGAGCTTACGGGGATATTCATCGCATTGGGCATGCCATCGGGTTCAACTTCATCCGGGGTTCCTTCGATCAACTTGGCAGCTTTTTCAAAATCAGCAATCGCGAGATCGTATTCTCGTATACTGATGTATCGATGTCCGCGGTGACGGTAGAGACGGGGTTCCTCGGGAAATTTTTTCAACCCTTCAGAATAGATGTCTATTGCCTGGCGATACTGACCGAGATAAGCGGTCCGTCGACCGTACCAAATGATGGCTTCCACTTCATCAGGATTGGAATCGTATGCTGCTTTTGCTTCCTCGTATTGTGCTAAAATCTTCTCCGAAGGTTGGGGAATTGGGTAGGTTTTGCCGAGTGGAGTGGTGAAAACGGAATCCTGCCGGGTTATATTTTCTGCTTGGTCTTCCGTAGTCGGCTTGGAAGTGCAGGCTAGAAGAGAGGAGATGATTAGGAAGAAGAAAAGTTTTCGCATTTTTTAGATTAGGAAAGTTATAGGTCCGTCCATTGTTTCAATTCACTTTTTCAATTTCCTCGATGATATAATGTAATTC
The DNA here is from genome assembly GCA_035458065.1 of Algoriphagus sp. GTDB lineage: Bacteria > Bacteroidota > Bacteroidia > Cytophagales > Cyclobacteriaceae > Algoriphagus. The sequence continues at coordinate 5,417 of DATIAI010000412.1, forward strand.
CAATTCATCAGGATTGAATTCTTTCAAAAATCTAAAATAGGATTACTTAATGACAGCATTGATCTTTTCCCAAAGAAGTTGGTCAAATCCAGAAAGCGCAAAGTTTGGATTGTCAGGATTAGAGGCTTTTCCCATTCGGACAATGACCAATTTTTGGCTTGGGACAACATAGATTCGTTGGTCTTCGGCTCCCATAGCTGCAACCATATCTGATGGAGCATTGGGTACTAAGGAACCCGGATAGACAGTTTGACTTTCAGGTAGCATGAATTGGGATTTGCCATTCAGCCACCACAGGTAACCATAGGAAGGATTTATCTCCTGTGACGTTGACATGCTTTGTAGAAAAAACTCCTCCTCAACGATTTGCTCCTCTTCCCACTTTCCCTTGTTGAGAGCCAGCAACCCAAATCTGGCCATGCTACGTGCAGTGCTGTTGTAAATGTTGAAGATGAATCCATAATTCCAAAATCCGTCCATCCCGATTTTATCTTTCAGTTTGGAATTAAAATACGTTTCAAACTTCCGTCCGCTTGCAGCTGATACCACATCCATGAGTTTTTGAAATATATTATGGTAGGACCATCGGGTGCCTGCGTCTGCTAAGTAGGTGAAGTAAGGTTTGACGACCAGTTGATTTTCATCGTTGATTCCTGAGGTCATGGTCAGAAGATGCCTAGAAGTAATCAGGTTTTCCTTCTCAATTGGCTCCAATGTCCAGCCCGTTCCAAAGTATCGGGACACCCGGGCATTGATATCCAAGAGGCCTTCTTGTTGTGCGATGCCAGTAGTAGTTGCAACTAGTGTTTTCCCGGCACTATTCCATTGCCAGGTGGTTGTTGGGGTATGACCATCAAAATATTCCTCCAACACAATCCTCCCATTAACCAGAATCAGGAAGGATTTGGTGTTATTCTCCTCCAAAAAATCAATCAAAGCAGGTACTTGACTTTCGTTCCAGCCCAAACTCGTAGGAGAAACTTTCTCCCACTCCGAACCCGTGAGAGGAGGGAAATACATAGTTTGGTTTGGATCAGGTTGAGGTTCCTCATCGGAATCGCATGCCACTCCAATCAATAAAATCAATGCGAAAAGCCAGTGGAAAATTTTCATGCTTTCAAAATATATAACAGAGATTCAAAAAGCTTAGCAAGGTTTAAAACCCAAGGAGGAATGTTTTTAAAAAAATCAACTTTAATCAAGCTGGATAAAATTCTGGATTGCTTATCGACTGAATAAATAAGCCTTGGATTTTTTTAGGCCTCCATCTAATCTTCGTCGAGTTGGAGCTGAACTTTGTTTAAAATCTTTTCTCCTCTTTTCCTCAAATCTTCCAGATCATTTTTTTCAGCGATGGTTTGCTTTCCCATTCTGAAAACCATCTCAGCATGTCTTATAATGGCTTTTTTTCGAGAATTTTCGGTGGCAAAGCTTTCAATTGTGGTTAAAGATTCCATCATTCTGATCAAGACAGCTGGAGCACCTCCCGCATACTGTCGAATTTGGTTGAATGAAGCATCTAGCACGCCTTCAAAATCCAAAGTATCTGCAATTACTCTCAGATTTCCTTTGGAATCGTAACGATATTTTGAGGGGAATTTTGCCTGAACCAGATAAGAAAGTGTTCCTGTCAAATTATCGATGCATGCGATCGCCGTAAATGGATCATTCACTCCGGGAGAGAGTGCGCGATCGGCTATTTCGACCATTTGATGGATGGAAAATTCCAAGTCCTGCTGAGAAGTTTTCGTTTCGCCAATTACAAATTGGCTGGTAATCTTTTTTATTTCTTTCTCATTTACAGTTCCTTTTGAATAAATAATTCCTATTTCTATTCCCTTCACCAAGAAGGCACCAGGCCTGAAATTCAACTCAAACAACGCATCAATTTTGGCGATGTCCTCCATCAAAGATTCCCCATCGATGTACTGTAGATAGCCCATTTTGGGAGAAGTGATGGAAAACCGATTTTGATAACCTGAAATTATGGCGGAAGAGTTTATATCTCTGTCTGCCTCTTTTTCATCACCCATTCGTTCAGGGAAGAGGGTTTTGACTTGTTTTGAGATAAAATTTGAAATGTCCGAAACCACCATGTCGGCCTGAATGCTAGTAGCGATCTGGTGAATAAAAATGATCAAAAGAATGATATTGAGGATGGCAGTAAAAATTGCCACAAGGATTGAAATCGAAGGAATGAAGGTAAAATCGTCACTGCCTTTAATGGCAATCAGGACTATGAGGCAGTAGAGGTAAGTAGAAATATAGGAACCCAACACTACCTGATTGAGCCTTACGTACATAAAGTTTTTGATCAATCTTGGCCCGAACTGAGAGGAAGCTAGGGTCAAAGCAACTAGTGTAACGGAAAACACAGTACCTGCTACGCCAATCATGGCTCCCGAAATGGTGGATAGGATGGTCCGGGCTGAATCTGCGCTGTTCACGATAAAAAAGCGCATCCAACCCTCTTGCGAAATACTTACCGTATTGTCGACGTAGACTACGCCAATGGCCAAAAGAACAGAAGTAATGAGTATTGAAACCGGCAAAAACCAAAAGGTTGCCATTAATTCTTTCCAGAAAAAGATTAGTTTTTTCATAATTTGGAAATAAAGTGATTTGGAATCATTTCTGGTTCCTTAGCCGAAAATAGGCAGGATAGGCCTCACCAATGAAATCAAGATACCTGCTAAAAATCGAATTGCAATTTTCCATGTAAGTATGTGTTTTTCATACTTCCGCCAGGTATGTTGCTCTATGAACTCTAGGACTTCAAAATTTTGAGAGTTGAAACAAGCCTTTATGTTCATTTTATTCTGGGAAATGAAGTAAGGTTTCCCACTAATTCGATATCGGCTAAATCCTGCTTCTTTATTTCTTTTTTGAAATCAATGCGAATA